>NZ_AYXN01000016.1:0-7938 GCF_000511655.1 Psychrobacter sp. TB15 | reverse complement strand
AAAATGCGTCGAACGGTGAATAAACACCTAGAGTTCTATTTGACTTAGCTCGATCCTAAACTAAATAATTATTGATTATAACTTCACAGTTTTCATATTAATTATAACGAATGAGATATCTGTTTAGAATAGTACAAATATACTACTGTAAAGAATAATTTATAATAAAAGGTACTGATATAGCGATGAGCGGTAGCTTAAATAAAGGCAAGTTTGGTATGAAAGGAGTCTTATCTAGAATATTGATCCGTAAAATATCCTTAAATTAAGGTAAAATAGTACCTATGACTGCCTCAACCCAACCGACTCTGCGCAAAATTATTCATTTAGATATGGACGCATTTTATGCCAGTGTTGAACAGCGCGATTTTCCAGAGTTAAGGGGCAAGCCTCTAGTCGTCGGTGGTGATCCTAATGGCCGCGGAGTGGTCGCTGCTGCCAGCTATGAAGTACGCAAGTTTGGGGTACGCTCTGCGATGTCTTGCTATGAAGCGCGCAAACGCTGTCCTGAGGTGCTTTTTGTCAGGCCACGGTTCGATGTTTACCGCGCCGTTAGTGCCGATATTCGCAAAATCATGCATCGCTTGACCCCGCTAGTCGAGCCGCTGTCCTTAGATGAGGCTTATCTTGACGTTACAGGCTTGAGTGCTCATAAAGGCTCAGCGACCTTGATGGCGAACTGGTTACGCGCGCAGATACTTGAGCAGACCGGTCTTAACGCTTCTGCTGGCGTGTCCTTTAATAAAATGCTGGCAAAAATCGCCTCGGACATCAATAAGCCCAATGGTATCGCCGTGATCACCCCAGCGGACGCTGAGGCTTTTATTAGTAGCCTACCAATTGAGCGCTTTCACGGGATTGGCAAGGCCACTGCTAAGCGTATGCATGCGCTAGGTATCAGTACTGGTGCAGATCTGCGCCGTACTGAGGCGACGCTACTGGTCAATGAGTTTGGTAAACGCGGTCAGTTTTATTACGATATTGCCCATGGCAAGGATTTGCGCCAAGTTAAAGCCGAGCGGCAACACAAGTCAGTAGGCTCAGAGACGACTTTTCGAGATAACTTGAGTGCGGATGCGCCTTTACTTGCGCAGATTTATGAGCAAAATGCTGACGCCTTTAGTCAATTGCAAAAAAAACAGCTTATTGCTTATACCATCACTTTAAAAGTTAAGTATGCTGACTTTACGCAGATCACGCGCTCACACACCTTGTCCACCGCGTTTACTAGCGCAGAATCGGCTCACTATTGGCTTGATAAACTGTTTGCTGATATCGCCCGAACGCTGCCGATCAGGCTCGTCGGCGTCACTTACTCTTCTTTAGCGCCAGCGAGTCAGAGCTTACCGCAGCTAAATCTATTTGATTTTTAGTTTTGGTTTTAGCTGATACTTTTTGCCCTTTTACCACTGTCTACCCTTCTACGGACGGTTCAAATACAACAGCTAGCAAACGACTTAGAAGTTATCCCCTCAAGACTACTTTCTGCTACAATTATGCCAAAATCTCTCTCATTAATGATCGAATCATAACCAATATGGATCCTACTATTTTGACCGAACCTGCCTCTACTGCCGATGAACCAGCAGCTATGGATACTCCTAACTACCTAAGCGTCAGCGACTATGATTATGAGCTGCCTGATCATCTAATCGCTCGTTATCCTCTCGCTGAGCGCTCAGCCTCTAAGCTACTTTATTTACCGGCTAATACTGATGAGGCGGCAGTTGCACCGATCGATCATTTATTTACCGACTTGCCAGCGCTACTCAATACTGGCGATTTAATTGTCTTTAATGATACTAAAGTCATGAAAGCGCGCTTGTTCGGTCAAAAGGACACTGGCGGCAAAATTGAGGTGTTAATCGAGCGACTACTTGAGCGCGATGATGTCGATAGTGATACTCTCAACATAGCAAAAGCAGCAACAACTCATCCACATCTAGCGCTATGCCATGTCAAAGCCAGCAAAGCACCTAAGCTTGGGCAGCAGCTGTTATTGGCTGATGGTCATATCGAAGCACTTATGGTCGGCCGTGAAGAGAACCTATTTATCTTAGCTTTCGCCGCGCCTATTTTGCCTGATTTAGAGCGCTATGGCGAGCTGCCGATACCGCCTTATTTTGAGCGCCATGCTGATGCAACTGACAACACTCGTTATCAGACCGTCTTTCACGACCCGGCCAAGCTTGCCAGTGTCGCTGCGCCTACTGCTAGCCTGCATTTCGATGAAAAAGTGCTATCAATGCTCAAAGATAAAGGCATCAATAGCGCTTTTGTCACCCTGCATGTTGGTGCAGGTACTTTTGCCCCTGTCAAAGCCGACAATCTTCTCAACCACACTATGCACAGCGAGTATGCGCACTTGCCGCAAGCGACTGCTGATCTGATCAATCAGACTCACGCTAATGGCAATCAAGTCATTGCTATTGGTACGACTGTCACTCGAGTACTAGAGAGTGCTTATCAGCAGACGGCAGTCAATGGGCAGCCGCTAGCCAGTTGGTCTGGTGATACAGATATCTTTATTTATCCTGGTTTTAAATTTGGAGTAATAGACCGGCTACTTACTAACTTTCATCTACCAAAATCGACCTTGTTAATGCTAGTTGCGGCCTTCGCTGGTAAGTCGGCTATCGAGCACGCTTATCAGCATGCTATTGAGCAGCAGTATCGTTTCTTTAGTTATGGTGATGCGATGCTTTTGGATAAAGCTTAAGACGGCCTATAGGTCACTTGCCAGAACAAATCGGCTTAGCATAGTAAGGTGAGGTTTAGCACCATTGAGTAAGACTATTGCACGCAGTTTAAAAAACTCTAGAATATTGCTGCGTTTTAATGTTGCTTAACGTTATAATTCAGTTAATATGTTTATGGTGTATTAGCATCAGCTTAATACCTTATAGACTTTAACTTGCTATACTCTCAATGGCTACTCAAAGGGCAGCGCATGGCTTGGCAATTACCTTATCGACCGACTCGTCTTCATTATGCAGTGTCTGCAGCGCTATTGTGTTCAATGGGCAGCGCTATATTGTTGCCAGCAGCCATGGCGGCGACTATCGGTAAAACAACCATTACCTCAGCACAGCATGAGCCGCTTGTCGCTATTATTAGCATCTCTGACATCGAATCCTCAGACTTCTCAGCCAATTTGGCCAACCCTAAGGTGTATAAACAGCTAGGATTGACCCCGACTGATGCCATGTCCGTGAGCTTTATCCCTACTTCTGCTAGCACCGGACAGCTGATGATAAGCACCTCTCAGCCAGTCTCAAAGCCTTTTGCCGATGTGGTATTAGCAATCAACGACAATGGTCAGCGCAATACAGTGCCAAAAACCTTGCTGATGCCTCTAGGCTCTGCTCAGCCAGCGAAACGCTCAGAACGTGTAAAATCTGCAAAACCTATAGTCGCTCGTGCTCCTAAACCCAATTTACCAGTGACTTCAGCGCCAACTGTAACATCGCCAGTCACCAAAAAAGCGCCCATTGTTGCTACTAGCAGCACTAAACCCTTAGCAGTTAAACGCGAAGCGCCGCCGCCTTTATTTGCGCCGTCTAGCTCAGCGGCTAATTCAGGCACCATCAATACCGCAAATTCCAAAAATAGTAGCGCTCTACCTATTGCGCGCGTAGTAGCGGCTCCAAATCTACCGCTAGCGCCGGCGTCAAGATTTGACCTCGAAACGACTGCTAACCCTGCGCCATCGATGGCCAAAACTAATACGCTAGATATAAAAAACAATCGCCGTGTAAGTAGCCGCCCTACTCAACCAAGTCCCCCTAACGGCGATATCCCTATCAATTCTAGCGCCAAAGCTTTGCAGCCAATCTCGAACCGTAATGAGACAGCTATCAGCGTTGAAGACATTAATAGCGTTGAAGATGTTGAAAGTGTTGAAAAACTTAAAAGTGTGGAAGGTTTGGTAAAAGCGTCAACTTCGGTAGCATCTGCTGATGCGGCGACTAACGTGCAGCAAACCTTGTTAGCGCAAACGTCAGCCAATAACCGTACCCCAAATGATAAGCCTTCTTTAGAAAACAAAACTGCTAAAACCAGCAGTACGAATAGTAATACGCTAAATATACAAGTCTCGCGGCAGATTACCGTGCGTAATAGCCCTATTAACAAAGTCGATAGTACCGATAGCCCTACTTTGGCGCTGAGTTTCGATGAGAATATGGCTTCGCTGAACTCAGATGATACTGCCAAGCTAAACAGTCAAGTAGCGGATCACTTAGCAACTGCCGCAGATAGCGCAGCGCCTGAGCCTGTAGCGACTAGTAAGGACGCCGCTGATAGCGCTTCTGCCAGTACCATCAGCGCTCGCCGCGAGACTGCAGCAACCGATAGCTTGCCAGTCGCTAATGAGAAAATGGTTAGCTATACCGTACAGCGTAACGACAACCTATGGCTGATCTCCAAGCAAATCGCTGAGCAGAATAATCTTGATATATCAGCGGTGATGAGTCAGATCAAAACGCAAAACCCCAATGCTTTTATCAATCAAGACGCCGATCAGCTCAAAGCCAATGCCGAGTTGCGTTTACCTAATTATGAGGTGATACCCTCACAAAGCAGTATCCAAGCCGCCATATCTGAACAGCGAGCACGCTATCTACGAGCCAATAAAAAAACTGCTAAAGCATCTAGCGAAAAAGCAATAGCGGACAATACTACAAGTGTAGCCTCAGTATCCTCGCAGATAGCCCAAGCAAAACCAACTAAGTCGGCTAATAGCACAGCAAAACCTACGACTCGGACACTACCACAAGCACGTTTTTCGGTAGTGGCTCCAGGGGGTAAAGGTCAAGCTGATGGCACTCAAACCAAAGCAGATGCGGCGGCAGGCAATGGGCTAAGTGCTGAGGTTCTCGCTTCCCTAAAGTCGTCTCGGCAGCGCACTGCTACGCAAGCTCAGCGCACAAAACTGATGAATAATAGCCTTGGTAGTTATACACAAAAACTGCAACTACAAAATCAAAAACTGGCTGAGCTTGAGGCTCGACTAAAAAAATTACGCAATCAATAACCGCTTAGCTGACTAGCAACACTTGCTCTGAGCTTGCTATACTCAGCACGAATAGTCGTAGGAATCATTATGGATAATATGCTATATATCATTGCAGGACTAATCATTGTTTTACTAATAGCTGTGTTGATTATGCGTAGGCAAAAAGCGCAGCCAACCGCTAGACATATAGACGATGCTCAGTCCAGCACTAGACGCGTGCCTACCGACTATGATGCGGCTCATACCAATGCAACAGCAGGCGCTACTAAGTTTGACAATTTGACTGTCGCTGAGCGGTTTATCGATCAGCAGCGTTATGACAAAGCAATCGAGGTACTAGAGCGCGGCCTTATCCAAAAGCCTCATGATGCTAAGCTGTCACTCAAGCTTCTCAACATCTATGCCCTGACTACGCAGACTGAGAATTTTTATAGAACTTATGACGCTATCAGTGCTCATTGCGATGCCGCTACTATCGCCCAAGCCAAAGACCTAAAGGCACTATTTGACCAAGAACATTCTCAGACGCCTATAGCAGCACGTGACGATACCCATGCTAATGATCAGCAGCAGGCAGTAGCAGCGGATTACGAGAGCCTCGACTTCGATGTCGCAAGCGTTTCTAATGAAACGCAGAGTCATCAACAGGATAAATTCAGTACGTCTCAAGAAACTGCGGCGAGTACTGACTCTATTACTGACTTAGACTTTGTATCTTCGGCTCCATCAGCGAGCTCTTTTAATGAGAGTACTATCACTGATGATACGAGTAGCAATGACAGTGCTGACGCTATCTTTGATCTGACCTTAGATGATTTAGAGAGTGAAAGTTTTGATGAGGCTACTGCTAATACAGCCCGCAATCTATCTGTTAACGATTCTGGCTTAGATAGCCATACTTTGAGCTTAGACGAGCAGTTTGAGAGCGATAGCACTGCTGCATCTACACCTGTCAAAGATAGTCAGGAGAGTAACCTTATCAGCGAAGATTTTAGTGCTGCTGAAGCTCGCTCTAATGAAGTGAGCTTTGATGAAGTAAGCTCTGATAAATTGAATCTTGATGAAGACTTTAGCCTTGATTTTGATGAGCCGGCGGCGAATTCCCTGAGCAGTGAGACGGTAGCGCTGCAACCTACCGACAGTCAAAATGACAATTTACAAGAAGATTTTGTACTAGATTTTGATGATCTAGCATCAGATAGCCCTTCAAATAGCGATACAGGCATAAGCACCGACCTGAACACCGACATAAATATTGATACTATTGGCGACTCTGAGCTTGCTGCTTCTGATCTTACGAGTGAAGAAGAGACAGCGGACGTCTCTAGTTTTGACTTGGATTTGAGCTTAGACGATGATAGCTCAAGCGAGCTGCAACTAGACGCTTTATCATTAGACAGTTTAGAACAAACAGACACCCAAGAGACGGTAAACGACAATAGCACTTTAGCAGTAGAAGAAAACTTATCCTCTACGGCGTCATCCAATTCTATCGAGACACTCACTACCGAGCTAGATGATTTCGACTTCGATTTAACTGATTCGCAGCCTATTAAGAATGAGCCAAGCACGACTGAAACTGACTCTCCTTTGATGTTCGATGACGAGACGCCTTTTGAGGAAGATTTTAGTCTCGATGATTCTATCTTCGAAGACGCAGCCACGACAGCTAGCCCAGTCGTCACAGAGGACAAAGCAGATAATACAGACTTTGCGGCGCAGTTTGCCGCGGATTTTGACTTCGTTAATGATTTAGATAATCAACAAATCACTCTAGACTTAGCAGCAAAATATTTGGAGCTTGGTGAATACGATAGCGCCAAACGTTTACTCAGCGAAGTTATTGCGCAAGGCAGTAGCGCTCAACAGGCTCAGGCACAAACGCTATTAGAGCGCACTGTATAAAGTGATAGGCGGCTTGGTTTAATAGAGCCATACCGCCTTACTTTTCTTTCTTAGATTAACACATGAAGTGCAATACCAAATGCAAGGTGAAAAAAAGACCTAGATGCGCTAGCATCAAAGTTTTTATCCACCGACCAAAGTGAGATTGCAACCATGAGCTATACACATCTAAGCCTAGGTGAACGATACCAGATTTATGCCCTTAAAGGGGCAAAACATAGTATTAATTTTATAGCGAGGGTGTTAAACAGAAGTCCCAGTACCATATCAAGAGAGCTTAGGCGTAATAAAAGCCTACGAGGTTACCGAGCAAAGCATGCTAATAACAAGGCTTGTGACAGACGGGCTAACAACGCCACAACTATTGTGACTGACCTCTGGGCATGGGTGACAGACAAGCTTAAAGAGAACTGGAGTCCTGAGCAAATATCTGGCGTTCATGCTGGTATCAGTCATATGAGCATTTATCGCTATATTTGGCGTGATAAGAGGCAGGGCGGTACATTGTGGCAGTGTCTCAGACGTAAAGGAAAACCATACCGGCAGCGTCTAACCGCTGAGACTCGAGGCCGTATCAATGACAGAGTCTCGATTCATGAGCGCCCTTGTATTGTTGAAGAACGCTCACGTATTGGAGATTGGGAAGCGGATACCGTTATCGGTCAGCATCACAAGCAAGCGATTGTCACGCTCGTTGAACGTAAAACGGGGCTGCTGAAGATGAAGCGTGTGGGTCATAAAACAGCACAGCAAGTATCAGAGGCAATGATAGAACTCTTAGCGCCAGTGAGGTTGCAGGTTAAGACCATTACCTCTGACAATGGTAAAGAGTTTGCTCAGCATAAGAAGGTGAAACAAAAGCTCTTTAGCCCTTTCTTCTTTGCCGATGCTTATGCGTCATGGCAGCGAGGAACCAACGAGAATACCAATGGCCTTATCAGAGAGTACTTGCCTAAGGGTTGTGACTTTAGACAAGTCTCTGATAATGAAATACAGGACATTGAGAACAAACTAAA
>NZ_AYXN01000015.1:0-275540 GCF_000511655.1 Psychrobacter sp. TB15 | reverse complement strand
TGACCCCTGCCGTCAAATCCGTACACATAAACTTGGGAGATTTTAATTACGCAGCCTGACGATAATAATCAAACCACACCTGTCTTGGCGATTGATAGCCCAAACCCTTTTGAATCCTCGTCTGATTGTAGTACAGCTCGATATAACTGATAATATCATTGATGGCTGTGAACCTTGTTTTATAGTCTTGATGATATACCAGCTCATTCTTTAATGTGCCCCAGAAGCTTTCTATCGGAGCGTTATCGAAACAGTTGCCTTTGCCGCTCATTGAGCCTATAAATTGATGCTGCTTAATGGTCTTGTGGTAGGCGTGACTGCAATACTGACTGCCTCTGTCTGAATGAACGATTAGCCCTTTGTTTGGACGTTTATTCCTGATGGCCATGTTCAATGCGCGACAGACCAAATCTGCGGTCATGCGTTTGTTGATCGCATAGCCGACCAGCTCTTTGGTATATAAGTCTTTGACTCCCGCTAAATACAACCAGCCCTCATGTGTCCAGATATAGGTAATATCGCTTACCCATGCTTGGTTAGGGCGACTGGTGTCAAACTTCTGATCGAGCACGTTTGGATAGACCAGCTTGTTGTGATTGGAGTCGGTGGTGACTTTAAAGCGCTTATGACTACGACATTTAATGCCGTGTTGCTCTTTGATGCTTCTTACCATATACAGGCTAATGTTATGGCCTTGCTCGCTTAGATGAGCATGCAGTCGATCTGCGCCATAACGTTCTTTCGTTTCATTGTGAGCCGCTTTAACCAGTAATTCAGACTGGTTGCGATGTATCTGTTGGTCGCTGAGATCACGACTTAGCCAGTCGTAATAGCTTGATGGCTTAACCCTTAACACACGGCACATAGTGGTGATGCGAAAGAGGAACTGGTTGTCTTTGATAAAGGCGTACCTGACTAACTGTTTCTCGCGAAGTACGCCGTCGCCTTTTTTAAGATCTCGCGCTCCTCTTCGGCAACTTTAAGCTGTCGCTTTAGGCGTTTTACCTCTTCAAGCGCACTCATAAGTTCAGGGTCATACTGCTTTGTTCCTACAAGCTTGCCTTGATTAGCTTTGTTCTGCCAGTTGGATAGCGTTTGCATGGCGATGCCAAGTTGCTTTGCGGTCGCTGAAATATTGCCGTTGTTATCCGCTATCTTCTTGACGGCTTCAGCTTTAAATTCGTCACTGTAGGTTCTTACTTTCTTGGTCATGGTAAACTCCGATTAATACGCTTAGTTTACCAAGTTTACCTCTACGGTTTCTTCAGCATAGCTCAACCTTATAGAAAGATGTAGGAGATGGTCTGAAGGGTTATACTGCTGTTTATGCGTTATATTGTTGGAATAGACGAACTAATAATGATTTAATGCAAGGCATATAAATGGGCTTAATGGTAAGTTTAATATTGAAAGTCATGAAGATATAGTATATCAGCAAAGGGAGTTAAACTAGTAGCTTTATACTTTGTGTACTATTAAAATCTACTTTTGGCAAAATAAACTTAAGTGGAGTTAATAGCTAAAGTAAAACTGTATAGTCGTATTTGTAATCTGATATACTTATATAATCCAAGTTTAACTATATTAGCTCTAACACTTTAGAGGAAGAAATGGCATTAAAAATATTTAGGCGTAAATTAAAGTTTTTTAAAAAACCGTCATATAATGACCAGTACTTGAATCCAATATTCAGGTCACATTTAAAAGCAGCTGAGCAAGGATATTCTGAGTCCCAGTTTATTCTCGGATCATTGTACCAAGAAGGTCAAGAAGTCCTACAAAATAATGAGATAGCAGCTAAATGGTATGAAGAGGCCGCAAAGCAAGGACATGTAGATTCTCAGTTTGAACTTGGATCGTTGTACCAAAAGGGAAGAGGTGTCGAGCTAGATTTTGCTTTAGCAGCTAAATGGTATGAAGAGGCTGCAAAGCAAGGACATGTAGATTCTCAGTTTAAACTTGGATCGTTGTACCAAAAGGGAGGAGGTGTCGAGCTAGATTTTGGTTTAGCAGCTAAATGGTATGAAGAGGCTGCAAAGCAAGGACATGTAGATTCTCAGTTTGAACTTGGATCGTTGTACCAAGACGGAAAAGGTGTCCGCCAAAACAGGACTACTGCAAAAGAATGGTATGGAAGAGCTTGTGATGTTGGTCTTCAACGAGGATGTGACTTATACAGAGAGTTAAATGAGCAAGGTTACTAAGTTGCACAAAATAAATAATGATCAATAAGTTACGGCTTGAGCTATTGCTTAAGATACTACTCATACTCGATAGTGCAAACCTCTCTCATTATATGTTAAATCCGTCAGATTAATTATTCTCTTCAAAATTCATTCAATAAAATCTGTCTAAATACTTGCATTTAACTATAAATCTTGTATAATTGTCAGCCTTAACACCCATAGGCGATTGGCTCAATTGGTAGAGCATCGGTCTCCAAAACCGAGGGTTGTAGGTTCGAGTCCTACATCGCCTGCCATCTTTTTTATCCTATCTTTATCTGATGTTTCCTTCTCCTAAGCGAGTTCTTTATGAGCAACAATCAGGATAACCTCGATTCTAAGTTATCTGATGCCTCTAACGCTAAGGCGACGGCAAGCCCGATGCTGACGAAAGGAAAGCATGTCTCAGCAACCAAAAATACCACTGCGGTAGAAGTTGCTAAAACCGGTTCAGCTAAAGATATGGTGCTATGGCTATTGGCTATAGCTGCTCTAATAGCGGCGACTTTCTCTAATCAATACTTACCAGGTTATTGGCAAGCGGCCAATGACGTTTGGGTTCGTATCGGGATTATTGTAGCGCTCGCTGTTTTTGCTCTAGTTTGTCTAGCGCTGACCAATCAAGGACGCGCCTTTAAGATACTATTGAAGGATGCGGCCGTTGAACTGCGCCGCGTCACTTGGCCGGGTAAAGACGAGACTTTTAAATATACTTGGCAAACCATTGTCGTGATAGCGATTGTTGGTTTTTTAGTTTGGATGTTAGATAACTTTTTTAACTGGTTTGTCGGTATTTTTATTGGCTAGAAGAGCGTATTAGCTCTAGTAAAGCTATATTTTATTGATCACAACCTACTACTAAGATCAGGAGCGTCATATGCGTTGGTATATTGTCCAAGCGTTTTCAGGATATGAAA
Source organism: Psychrobacter sp. TB15 (assembly GCF_000511655.1). NCBI lineage: Bacteria > Pseudomonadati > Pseudomonadota > Gammaproteobacteria > Moraxellales > Moraxellaceae > Psychrobacter > Psychrobacter sp. TB15. The sequence goes on along the minus strand of NZ_AYXN01000015.1, from coordinate 272,398 downwards.
AACAAGTACAACGTTCATTAACTGATCGTATTAATCGTAGTGATTTCGCGGATTCTTTCGGCGATGTATTGGTGCCCACTGAAGAAGTGGTCGAGATGAAAGACGGTAAAAAGCGCAAAAGTGAGCGTAAGTTTTTCCCAGGATACGTCTTGATCGAAATGGAGATGAACGATAATACTTGGCACATTGTCAAAGACTGTCCACGTATTATGGGTTTTGTTGGTGGTACACCAGAGATGCCAGCGCCTATCACTAAAGTGGAAGCCGATCGTATTCTTAATCGCTTAAATCAGACTGAAACTGCGCCGCGTCCGAAGACTCTATTTGAGCCAGGCGAAGAGCTACTGGTTATCGATGGTCCGTTCACTGACTTTAAGGGCCTAGTCGAAAAAGTAGATTACGAAAAATCTAAGCTACAACTGACTGTAAACGTATTTAATCGACCCACGCAGGTCGAGCTTGAGTTTAGTAAAGTTGAAAAACTAGACTAAACAGACATCAACTGGGGAGCTGTTGTTTGTTAAGCGCTGATCGTATGATCATAGTGACTAACAAACTGGCGTTATCACCCAATTAGGAGAAAATCATGGCTAAGAAGATTGATGGTTACATCAAACTACAAGTCCCAGCAGGTAAAGCCAACCCTTCACCGCCAATCGGTCCAGCTTTGGGTCAAAAAGGCGTGAACATCATGGCGTTCTGTAAAGAATTTAACGCAGCGACCTCTAACCAAGAGCCAGGTCTGCCGATTCCTACAGAAATCACGGTATATAACGATAAGTCTTTTACCTTTATCATGAAGTCGCCACCAGCTGCTTATTTACTACGTAAAGCCGCTGGTATCGCTAAAGGTTCTGGTACGCCAAACACTGCTAAAGTTGGTAAGGTGAATCGTGAGCAGTTAGAAGAGATCGTTAAGACTAAAGATGCAGACTTAACTGCTGCTGATCTTGACGCTGCTGTTCGTACCATCGCTGGTACCGCTCGTTCAATGGGTATTTCCGTGGAGGGTGTGTAAATGAGTAAGCTAACCAAACGCCAAAAAGAAATCAATAGCCGTATCGATAACGAAAAACAATACACTATTGAAGAAGCGGTTCAAATCCTAAACGATTTGCCACCTTTGAAGTTCAAAGAGTCTATCGACATCGCTATCAACCTAGGGGTTGATCCGCGTAAATCTGACCAAGTCGTTCGCGGTGCTACCAACCTGCCTGCCGGTACTGGTAAAACCAAACGCGTTGCGGTATTCGCGCAAGGCGCTGCTGCTGAAGCGGCAAAAGAAGCGGGTGCTGACATCGTTGGGATGGATGATTTAGCTGAGCAAATCAAAGCTGGTAACATGGACTTTGACGTAGTTATCGCCGCTCCTGACGCTATGCGCGTTGTCGGTCAGTTAGGTACAATCTTAGGCCCACGCGGTTTGATGCCTAACCCAAAAGTCGGCACGGTCACGCCTAATGTCGCTGAAGCCGTTGCTAATACTAAAGCGGGTCAAGCGCAGTATCGCGTTGACAAAGCAGGTATTATCCACACGACTATTGGTCAAGTTGGCTTTACAGCGGAACAAGTCATCGAAAACGCTCGTGCGTTATTGTCTGACCTTAAGCGCGCTAAGCCTGCGACTTCAAAAGGTATTTTCATCAAGAAAATCACTTTGTCGAGCACGATGGGCCCAGGTCTAACTATCGATCCTGTACCATATCGTATGGCTAAATAAGATAAATATAGCTGTCTGATATTTGAGCCGTAATAAGCACGAATATTGATCGGCAACAAATTTTAAGCAGTAAAGAATTTTAAGAATTAGGTCAGCGTAGTGAATGCTATGCTGTCTAAGACCGTAGGTAGAGAGCGGTTTATAGTGATAATGATTTAGGTATTATTAATCGCTATAAGCTGCTTTTGTTAATCGATAACAGATGAAAGTCTTAATTGTCCTACGCAGACGGTGACCCACCCAGTTGTTGATAAGAGCCGATAGGGCAACCTATCACTTGATGTCAGTCTGATAATGGTGCCGTAATTAGTCGTTATTAATGGACTTTTTAGTGCATTAATAACGTGTTGTATCAAGTCAGTTTTCACTTATGGTTTAGATTATAAGTGGATTGATAAGATTAAAGGAGTCAACTTATGGCATTAACGCTAGAGCAAAAACAACAAGTTGTAGCTGAAGTGTCTGAAGTTGCTGCTAATGCTTACTCAGCAGTCGCTGCCGAATATCACGGTATTGGTGTTGCACAGCTTACTGAGCTGCGCGTACAAGCCCGTGAAAAAGGTGTGGTTTTAAAAGTGGTAAAAAACACACTTGCAAAACGCGCTTTTGAAGGCACTAAGTTTGAGAGCATGTCAGACCGTATGACTGGTCCATTACTTTTGGCTTTCTCTATGGAAGACTTGGGATCTGCTGCTAGAGTCGTTTTCGACTTCAGCAAAGAAAACAATGCTTTAGAGACCAAAATTGTATCAGTCGGTGGTGAAGTTTATGGTCCAGAAGAGCTAGAGCGCGTATCGAAGCTACCAACTCGCGACGAAGCAATCTCTATCTTGATGGCAACTATGAATGCACCAGTGACCAAGCTTGTCCAGACTATGAACGCAGTTCCTGGCAAGTTCGTTCGCACGGTAGCAGCAATCAAAGACGCAAAAGAAGCTGCTTAATCGCTTGTTTTAACGTAAATTTTACAGCCTTGATTGGCTTATTGTCCCAGTATCTAACACAGTGGACAGTCAATCAATACGCTATTAAATCAATTATTTTTATCAGATAACGGAGAGTTCTCATGGCACTATCTAAAGAAGATGTGTTAAACGCAATCGCTGAAATGTCAGTAATGGATATCGTTGAGCTAATCAGCGACATGGAAGAAAAATTCGGCGTAACTGCTGCTGTAGCTGCTGCTGCACCTGCTGCTGCTGCTGAAGGCGGCGCTGCTGCTGAAGAAAAAGACGAGTTTGACGTTGTTCTTGCTAGCTTTGGCGAGAAGAAAGTTGCCGTCATTAAAGCCGTTCGCGAAGCGACTGGCCTTGGTCTAAAAGAAGCGAAAGACCTAGTTGAAGGCGCTCCAGCACCAATCAAAGAAGGCGCGTCTAAAGACGAAGCTGAAGAGTTGAAGAAGAAGCTTGAAGAAGCTGGTGCTTCTGTTGAACTAAAATAAGCTTAGCTTAATTTAGTTTAATACTGCACATAAAGAGCTAGTAATGCCTTGCATTGCTAGCTCTTTTTTATTATAATTACTAGCTTGACCTTTTGTGTCTGCCTAACGCCCGATCACCAGTGGTGGATACTCATCAAAAGGACACACGATAGCTATGCAAGTAAACACAGTGCAAGCAAGCACAGTAGTTTTGAATAATCTGTTAATTTAGGCTAAATGTCCTGAGACGTTTGGCGTTTTTTTGTGTCTGCATGCTTTTTCAATAACTGTTTTTTAGCACGGCCTACTTAACTCAATATCTATTATTATTTATCTGATTAACATTATTGCTGATGACTATTTATCGCACCTTTAGTGCTATTCAGACAAACGGATACTTTGATTTTTAGCGGTTACGTACTTTTAACCGTTATCAATAATCCGCTTTATTTAATAGCGGCGGTTGACCAAACGCCTTTGAAACTGCTATCCAAGCTATAGTTTATTAAAAACTAGACGCGAATCATTGGATACAAAGGTTAATCACCGCATATATATACAGTTATATCACTGTTTGGCTTAATAACCCATTTATTTAAAAAAGATTTTGAAAGTGTTGATTATCAAAATGCATATGGCCGCATAGTGATGATTGTTTGAAGTTTTAGCTTTAAAGGGATCTCGGATGAGTATATCGCCTTTAAAGTGGTTGTATTATCGTATACGTCGCTAAGTTTGCATGGTATCACCAAGTATTGGTGCACGCTAGCTACGATTTTTATTTGTTTCCACGTTTACTGTAAGGACTCTCGATGGCATATTCTTATACTGAAAAAAAGCGTATTCGCAAAAGTTTTGCTGAATTGCCCACTGTGATGGACATTCCCTATTTATTGTCTATCCAAGTAGATTCCTATGAGCAATTTTTGCAAGAGCATAAAAAGCCTAAAGCTCGTGAGAATACTGGTCTACAAGCCGCTTACTCTTCTATTTTCCCGATTGAGAGTCATTCAGGTAATGCTGAGCTACAATTTGTTGAATATTATTTAGGAGAGCCGGAGTTTGATGAGCGTGAGTGTATCTTACGTGGTTCAACCTTTGCCGCGCCTATGCGTGTCAAAATCCGTCTGATTATCAAAGACAAAGATCATAAAGACAAAAACAGCAAAGCGGCTATCAAAGATATCCGTGAACAAAGCGTTTATATGGGTGAAATTCCACTCATGACTGATAACGGTACCTTTATCATTAATGGTACTGAACGTGTTATCGTCTCGCAATTGCATCGTTCACCCGGTGTCTTCTTTGATCATGATAAGGGTAAATCACACTCTAGTGGTAAGGTGCTTTATAACGCTCGTATCATTCCTTATCGCGGTTCGTGGTTAGACTTTGAGTTTGATGCTAAAGACCTAGTATTCGCGCGTATTGACCGTCGCCGTAAACTCCTTGCTTCTATCATCCTGCGCGCTCTTGGCCTAACGACTGGCGAGATTTTAGACTTATTCTTTGATAAAGTCGCGGTTTATAAAGGTGAGGAGCAGTTCGAGATTGATATCGTTGCTGATCGCTTGCGTGGTGAGATGGCGCAGTTCGATATCGTTGCCCCTAATGGCGATGTGATCGTCGAGCAGGGCAAACGTATCAACGCGCGCCGTATTCGTCAGATCGAAGAGGCGGGTATGACTAAGATCGCCGTGCCTGATGAATATCTCTATGAGCGTATTTTGGCTGAAGATATTATCGTTAATGACGAAGTCGTTGCCCATGCAAACACGCCTATCGATCATGAGCTATTAGTGAAGCTAAACTCGTTTGAAGCAAGTGATTCGATCAAAGAATTCAGCATCCTGTTTACTAATGATATCGATCAAGGTAGCTACATCGCTGATACGCTGCGTGCCGATAGCACTTCAAGCCGCGAAGAAGCCTTGATTGAGATCTATAAGGTTATGCGTCCAGGCGAGCCACCAACGGTTGAGACGGCAGAGAAGCTGTTCGAAAGTATGTTCTTCAATGCTGATCGTTACGATCTATCTAACGTTGGCCGTATGAAGTTCAACCGCCGTTTGGGCTTAGACTTCGATAATACCGATGACCCAGACGTGCAGCGTGCGCGCAGCGTCTTGACCAATGACGATATCGTCAACGTGCTAAAAGAGCTGGTTGAGATTCGTAATGGTCGCGGCGATGTCGATGATATTGACCATTTAGGTAACCGCCGTATCCGCTCAGTAGGCGAGATGGTAGAAAATCAATTCCGCGTTGGTCTGGTTCGTGTTGAACGTGCGGTCAAAGAGCGTCTATCATCAGCAGAATCTGATAACTTATCGCCACAAGATTTGATTAACTCAAAACCAGTTGCTGCAGCGATCAAAGAGTTCTTTGGCTCTAGCCAGTTGTCGCAGTTTATGGATCAAAACAACCCGCTATCAGAAGTCACGCATAAGCGCCGTGTTTCTGCATTGGGACCAGGTGGTTTGACCCGTGAGCGTGCCGGTTTTGAAGTACGTGACGTACACGATACGCATTACGGCCGTGTCTGCCCAATTGAGACACCAGAGGGTCCAAACATTGGTTTGATCAACTCACTAGCGACCTTTGCTAAGACTAATAGCTTTGGTTTCTTAGAGACGCCTTATCGCCAAGTGGTCGATGGTAAAGTAACTGATGTTATCGAATACCTATCTGCTATCGAAGAGGTCGGTACGGTAATCGCTCAAGCTGACTCACCCATGAATGATAAAGGTGAGCTTAGCGAGGAGATGATCAGTGTCCGTAGCTATGGCGAGTTTGTGCGTATGCCAGCTGACAAAGTGACGCATATGGATGTGTCGCCAAGTCAGGTCGTGTCAGTAGCCGCTGGTCTGATTCCATTCCTAGAGCATGATGATGCTAACCGAGCGCTTATGGGCTCGAACATGCAGCGTCAGGCAGTTCCGACGCTACGCGCTGATAAGCCATTAGTTGGTACAGGTATGGAGCGTCACGTCGCTCGTGATTCGGGTGTCTGTGTTATCGCTAAGCGTGGCGGTGTGATCGAAGACGTTGATGCCTCGCGTATCGTCGTACGTGTTAATGAAGATGAAATGGTCGCTGGTGAAGCGGGTATCGATATCTATAACTTGATCAAATATACGCGCTCAAACCAAAATACTTGTATCAACCAGCGCATCATTGTCAACCAAGGCGACGAAATCGCGTCAGGGGATATTCTAGCTGATGGCCCATCGACCGATCTTGGTGAGCTAGCGTTAGGTCAGAACATTCGTATCGCCTTTATGCCGTGGAATGGTTATAACTTCGAGGATTCGATTCTTCTATCTGAAAAGGTCGTAAAAGAAGATCGATTTACCACCATTCATATTCAAGAGCTCACTTGTGTGGCTCGTGATACTAAGCTTGGCACCGAAGAGATCACTGCTGATATTCCAAACGTCGGTGAAGCCGCGCTGTCTAGCCTAGACGAAGCAGGTATTGTATATATCGGTGCTGAAGTGGATGCCGGTGATATCTTAGTCGGTAAAGTCACGCCAAAAGGTGAGACACAGCTGACGCCTGAAGAGAAACTACTACGGGCCATCTTCGGTGAAAAAGCCGCTGACGTCAAAGACACCTCACTACGTGTCCCAACGTCAAGCAAAGGTACGGTCATTGACGTACAAGTCTTCACCCGTGACGGTGTCGAAAAAGATGCGCGTGCCCGTGCGATTGAAAAATCACAGCTCGATAGCTACCGTAAAGATCTAAAAGAAGAGCTACGTATCTTTGAAGAAGCGGCGCGTGGCCGTATCGGTAACTTACTCGACGGTCAAAAAGTCAGTGGTGGTTCAGGTCTCAAAGCCGGTACGGTTATGAAAGCGGCCGACATGAAAGAGATGAGCCTTGAGACTTTGTTAGATATTCAGCCAGTTGAAGAAGATATCGCTGAGCGTCTCACGCAAATCGCTGAGTACTTAGTCGATAAGCAAAAAGATATCGATGTGAAGTTTGCAGAGAAAAAACGCAAACTAACTGCAGGGGACGACTTGCAGCATGGCGTACAAAAAATCGTCAAGGTTTATCTTGCAGTGAAGCGTCGTATTCAGCCGGGTGACAAAATGGCGGGTCGTCATGGTAACAAAGGTGTGGTATCGCGCATTATGCCGGTCGAAGATATGCCTTATGACGAGCATGGCAATACGGTTGATATCGTCTTGAACCCGCTAGGTGTTCCTTCGCGTATGAATATCGGTCAGGTCTTAGAGACTCATTTAGGTATGGCAGCCAAAGGCTTGGGCGAGAAGATCGATAACATGCTCAAAGCTCAAGCAGCAATGAAAGATCTACGTGATTTCTTAGACCAAATCTACAATAAAGTAGGTGGTGAAAGCGTTGATCTCGATAGCTTAAGTGATGATGATATCATGGCGCTAGCGGGCAACTTGCGCGACGGTGTGCCAATGGGTACCGCAGTGTTTGACGGCGCGCATGAGCATCAAGTCAAAGACTTGCTTGAGCTTGCAGGACTCGACCGCGATGGTCAGCAAGTACTATATGATGGTCGTACCGGTCAGCAGTTTGACCGCAAAGTGACGGTCGGTTATATGTATATGCTCAAGCTCAACCACTTAGTCGACGACAAGATGCACGCGCGTTCTACCGGCTCTTACTCGCTGGTCACCCAGCAACCACTCGGTGGTAAAGCCCAGTTTGGTGGTCAGAGATTCGGTGAGATGGAAGTGTGGGCACTAGAAGCATATGGTGCGACTTATACCTTGCAAGAGATGCTAACGGTGAAGTCAGATGATGTCGAAGGCCGTACGCGTATGTACAAAAACATCGTCGATGGTGAGCAGTATATGGATCCAGGTATGCCTGAGTCGTTCAACGTACTGACCAAAGAAATCAAATCACTGGGTATCAATATTGAGTTAAAAGAAAACAATTAAGCCCTTATTGACGCTTAAGCGTTAGACTAAAAGCAGTAAAGTATGATTGATACGGCTGCTTTTAGTCTTTATCTCATCCCAATTCATTGCCTTCAGTCGTCTAAGTAGCTTGTACTTTTAGGTACCGCTTAGAAGATTATAAAGATAACGGAGAAGCAACTTGAAAGATTTACTCGATATCATGCAAAGCCCTACCGCGAGCGGTAATCGTGAGTTTGATAGCATTCAAATTACTTTAGCCTCACCAGATGTGATCAAGTCTTGGTCGCATGGTGAAGTCAAAAAGCCAGAAACCATTAATTATCGTACCTTTAAACCTGAGCGCGATGGTCTATTTTGTGCCAAAATCTTTGGCCCAGTAAAAGACTTTGAGTGTCTTTGTGGTAAATATAAGCGCCGCAAGTTCCAAGGCGTCATCTGCGAAAAATGCGGCGTAGAAGTCACTACAGCCAAAGTTCGCCGTGATCGTATGGGTCATATCGATCTGGCTAGCCCTGTCGCGCATATTTGGTTCTTAAAATCATTACCAAGCCGCATCGGTCTTTTATTAGACATGACGCTACGTGACATCGAGCGCGTACTTTATTTCGAGAGCTATATTGTTACTGAGCCAGGCTTGACGAGTCTTGAGAAGTATCAGCTGCTTGATGACGAAGACTACTACCGCGCGCTTGAAGAGTTCGGCGACGAGTTCACAGCTAAGATGGGCGCAGAAGCAGTACAAGACTTATTAAAAGAAATCGATATCGATATCGAGATTGATGAGCTGCGCGAAGCAATTCCGCAAACCGGCTCTGAGACTAAGCTCAAAAAAATGTCTAAGCGTCTAAAGTTATTAGAAGCTTTCCGCGACTCTAATAATAAGCCTGAGTGGATGGTAATGAATATTTTACCAGTTCTACCACCAGATTTACGTCCGCTAGTACCGCTAGAAGGTGGCCGTTTTGCGACATCTGATCTTAACGATTTGTATCGCCGTGTCATCAACCGTAATAATCGTTTGAAGCGTCTATTGGAGCTTAGCGCCCCTGATATCATTGTGCGTAACGAAAAGCGTATGCTACAAGAGTCAGTCGATGCCTTACTTGATAACGGTCGCCGTGGCCGTGCCATTACTGGTAGTAATAAGCGTCCACTAAAATCTTTGGCCGATATGATTAAAGGTAAGCAAGGTCGTTTCCGTCAAAACCTACTTGGTAAGCGTGTCGATTATTCTGGTCGTTCGGTTATCGTTGTTGGTCCGACGCTACGTTTGCATCAGTGCGGTCTACCAAAGAAGATGGCATTAGAGTTATTTAAGCCATTTACTTATGCCAAGCTGTTATCACATGGCATGGCGACCACGATTAAAGCGGCCAAAAAGATGGTCGAGCGTGAAGAGCCGCAAGTGTGGGATATGCTGGCTATGGTTATCCGTGAGCATCCAGTGCTACTCAACCGTGCACCAACGCTGCATAGATTGGGTCTACAAGCGTTCGAACCTGTACTGATCGAAGGTAAAGCGATTCAGCTGCATCCGCTGGTTTGTACCGCGTTTAACGCTGACTTTGACGGTGACCAAATGGCCGTTCACGTACCATTGACGCTTGAGGCTCAACTAGAGTCACGCGCCTTGATGATGTCAACGAATAATATCTTGTCACCTGCTAACGGTGATCCGATTATCGTACCGTCACAAGACGTGGTCTTAGGTCTATACTACATCAGTCGCTCATCGATCAATGCCAAAGGTGAAGGCATGGTGTTTGCGACAGTCAACGAAGCCTTACGTGCTATTGGCTCGAACGATTTGCACGTCAATGCTTTGATCAAAGTGCGTGTCACTGAGACGCAGACTGATGAAGCAGGTAACACCACAGAGTCGACAAGTCTGAAAGAGACCGTTGCTGGTCGCCTATTGATTTGGAACATCATGCCAAAAGGTATGGCGTTTGCAGAGTGCAACCAAGAGATGACTAAGAAAAACATCTCAGGTTTGATCAACTCTTGCTATCGTAAAATGGGCGTCAAAGACAGCGTTATGTTCGCTGACCAGTTGATGTACTTAGGTTTTGCACAAGCGACTTTATCTGGCGTTTCTATCGGTCTTGATGACATGGTCATTCCGCCAAGCAAAAAACAAATCATCGACACCGCAGACGCTGAAGTCCGCGAAATCGAAGATCAGTTTGAGCAAGGGTTCGTCACTGCCGGTGAGCGCTATAACAAAGTTGTCGATATCTGGTCGCGTACCAACGACAAAGTTGCTAAAGCGATGATGGATAACTTGGCGACCGATAAAGTCATCAACGCCCAAGGCGAAGAAGACGAGCAAAAATCCTTCAACTCAATCTTTATTATGTCAGATTCTGGTGCTCGTGGTAGTGCTGCACAGATTCGTCAGCTTGCTGGTATGCGTGGCCTTATGGCAAAACCGGATGGCTCTATCATTGAGACACCAATTAAAGCGAACTTCCGTGAAGGCCTGACCGTACTACAGTATTTCATCTCAACGCATGGTGCGCGTAAAGGTCTAGCCGATACCGCTTTGAAGACTGCAAACTCAGGTTATCTGACTCGTCGTCTCGTCGATGTTGCGCAAGATTTAGTCATCACTAGCGATGATTGTGGCACCGAACAAGGTCTGCTCATGACGCCGCACATCCAAGGTGGCGAGATCATCGAAAAACTTGGTGACTTAGTGCTAGGGCGAGTGACTGCGCGTGATGTGACTTATAATGATGATGACTCAAAAGTGCTGATTCCGGCTGGTACGTTAATCGATGAGCAGTGGGTAAACATCTTAGACGAAAACGCTATTGATGATATTTGGGTACGCTCAGTTATCACTTGTGAAGTTGAGCACGGCGTTTGTTCGCAGTGTTATGGTCGTGACTTGGCTCGTGGTCATAAAGTCAATATCGGTGAGTCAGTTGGGGTTATGGCAGCGCAGTCTATCGGTGAGCCAGGTACTCAGCTTACCATGCGTACCTTCCACGTGGGCGGTGCAGCAAGCTCAGCATCTGTGGATAATAGCATCTCAGCGCGTAACGCCGGTCAAGTACAATTTGACAATATGAAAACAGTTGAGCATACCGATGGTCATTTAGTTATCGTCTCTCGCTCTGCAGAAATTGCTTTGACTGACGATCTTGGTCGTGAGCGTGAGCGTTATAAAGTACCTTACGGTTCAAGCGTCCTCGTCAAAGATGGCGATAAAGTAGATGGTGGTCAAACGATTGCTAAGTGGGATCCGCATACGCATCCAATTATCACAGAATTCGCCGGTACTGCGCGCTTTAGTGATATCGTTGATGGTAGTACAGCGACCGTTAAAGTCGATGATGCCACAGGTATGAGCTCGTTTGAGATTCTAGCGACTCGTGACCGTTCAAGTAATGCTAAAGACTTACGTCCTGCTATTATCTTGAATACTGATGCGGGCAAAGAAGTGGTTTATTTCTTACCTGCAGAAACCATCATTCGCGTCAGCGATGGTGAAAAAGTAGCGGCAGGTTCGATCTTAGGCCGTGTCCCACAAGCATCTTCTGGTACTAAAGATATTACCGGTGGTCTACCACGCGTCGCCGATTTATTCGAAGCACGTCGTCCGAAAGATCACGCCATTATGGCTGAGATGACAGGTGTGGTGAGCTTTGGTAAAGAGACCAAAGGTAAGAACCGCTTTATCATTACTAACGAAGATGGTGAGACGCATGAAGAGCTGATCCCGAAATGGCGTCAAATCAACGTCTTCGAAAACGAGACTGTGGCACGCGGCGAGATCATCGCTGATGGTCCGCAAAACCCGCACGACATCTTACGTCTAAAAGGTCAGACGGCTCTTGCAGACTATATCGTTAACGAAGTACAAGACGTTTACCGCTTGCAAGGCGTGAAGATCAACGATAAGCACATCGAAGTTATTATTCGTCAGATGCTGCGCAAAGTTGAGATTACAGATGCGGGCGACTCTAGTCACTTCAAAGGTGATCAGGTCGAGTACGCTGATGTCATAGCCTTGAATGCCAAACTGGAAGCTGAGAATAAATTCCCAGTTCAGTATGAGCGTCAATTGTTAGGTATCACCAAAGCGAGTCTGGCAACGGAAAGCTTTATCTCAGCAGCTTCGTTCCAGGAAACCACGCGAGTGCTAACTGCGGCGGCGGTGACGGGTAAAGTTGATGAGCTACGTGGCCTAAAAGAAAACGTCGTCGTCGGTCGTCTAATTCCTGCAGGTACTGGTCTTGCGTATCACAACGCGCGTAAAGACAAAGCAGAACAAAAGCTGCAAGACTCAGATCTGAATGCTGCGTTCGATATGGGTACAGCTACGAGTGAAAATAAAGACTTTACAAGTTTCGATGAAGCCTTCGCTCAAGAGCTGAACCAAGATAACTAAGCTTTGTTTAACTTATGAGCTCTGTTTAATTTAACAGTAAAAAAGCCAGCCTCGTGCTGGCTTTTTTATGCATAAAATATAGTCAGACTCAGTAAAAAGATAGTACACTTAAACACATTGTAGTTTTTTAACTGATTCGTAATAAAAGGACAACCTGCTTATGGCCGGTAAAACTCGCGTAGCCAAATACCATGCTGACCGTACCAACCAAAAGCTTTATTTTTGCCGCTTAGCTTGCCAAGCGGCAGATAACAGTAGCGATAAACAGCTGTACCAAGCGCACTGTGAAACTGCTATTTTTCATTTATATGGTAGCTTTTTAGCCTTTATGCAGGAGCTTTCGCAGTTCTATAGTTTGGAGATGAATGAGCCAACGCTACTGGCTATAGAGCAAGCGCTTAGCGAGCGCACGCAGGTCTCACCTGAGGTCATGCGCTTACAGCAACTATTAGAGCATGGGTTTTTAGCCAATATAGAGCGAGCTTATCAGCGCTGTCTCTATGCTGTATTGTCGGATCAACAAATAAGTGCTCATCCTGCTGAGGGCTCAAAACAATCGCAAGATTTGATCGTTAATGTGGTGACATTGTCCAACCAGTGGCTACCTGATGAGTCAACTATTCGAGAATGGCGCAGTCAGTTTTTAGATTTGATTGAACAGCTACGGGGCGGCATGGTCGAGTATTAAATCAGTATTGAAAGTATTGAAAGTATTGAAAGTATTGAAAGTATGGGAAGCGCTTGCCTATCAAAAAGGCAGTCCACTGCAGTGAACCGCCTTTTTAATGCTTTATTGAATGTGTCCTAAATGGAGCTTTATAGCTATATTTATAACTATAGAGTCTTATTCTGGCATCGCGGGCATACGTTCTGCTGGCGTTACGGGTAATGGATTTTGTGACGCACTATCGCTATTATCAGACGCTGTTGACTGCACTACAGGCTCTTGTTCAGGTTCAGGAGGCTTACGTTGCTGAATTTTAGTTTTAACCGGTTGGTTAGCAGCAGTCTCTAAATTGCTTGAGTCGTCCTCATCACTGTCATTAGTACTGACAACGCCATCATCGTTCATCTCGATAATACGCTGGCTTTGCTTTTTAGATTTAGATTTATTATCAAGCGACACCCATTCAAAAGGAACGTCTCTTAACTGCGCTCTCATAAAGTCCATCCATACGGGTAGGGCAGCAACACCGCCATACTCGCGGCGACCAAGGGTTGAGGGCTGATCAAAACCCATCCAAACGACAGTAGCGTTGGTAGGATGAAAGCCTGCAAACCAAGCGTCTTTGGCTTCGTTAGTCGTACCGGTCTTGCCCCCAATATCCTCGCGTCCAAGTGCTCGAGCGCGAACGGCAGTACCGCGCTGAACCACCTCTCGTAAGATGTCGGCCATCTCGTAAGCCACTCTAGGTTTGAGGATTCGCGGCGCTTGGGTGGCCGTTACATACTGCACTACAGGAGCTTGCAGACGATCTGTCAGCGGATTTGCATCATAAATACTCATATCATAGTTATTAGAAACATTGGTATTAGCATCATCATCGCTAAGCTCATCATTCTGAGCATCTGACTCATTCTCGACAGCGTCGTCTTCGCTTATGGTATCTTCCGTCTGCTTGTCCTCTGCTTCTTGCTCAGTAAGCGTTTGGGCATCTTCAATCAGTTGTTGGTTACGAGCTTCAAGCTGCTCATTGAAACAAAGCGCACACGCTTGCTGCGGATTGGCTTGAAACAACAGCTCATTATCGTAGTTATAAATCTGCTCAATAAAATAAGGCTGTATACGATGACCGCCATTCGCAAAGGTCGCATACGCGGTAGCCATTTGTAACGGGGTAACTTGACCCGTACCGAGCGCTAATGACAGTGTAGTCGGTAGCTTCTCTTTATCAAGACCGAACTGGTCTAACAGATCACGAGCATCTGAGGTGCCTACTGCTTGTAGTAAGCGAATAGAGACTAAGTTACGAGACAGATAAAGCCCGCGGCGTAAAGTGATATCACCTAAGAAGCGCTCATCAGAGTTTTTAGGCTTCCAATCGCCGACTTGAATGGGACGATCTGAGATGATGCTATCTGGACGATAGCCTTTTTCTAAGGCGGTGGTATAAATCAGTGGCTTAATTGTTGAGCCCGGTTGACGCCATCCTTGCAGGGCGCGGTTGAATTTACTGTACTTAAAGTCAAAACCACCTACCAAAGCGTTTAGCGCGCCTGTCTCTGGGTCTAGCGATACTAAGCTGCCTTGGACATCTGGAATCTGTGCCAATTGCCAATTATCATTATCGGTTTTTATTAAGCGAACGATGTCTTTTTCACTGACGATTTGGGAGGCGTTACTAGGTAGATTACCGAAGCGATCGGCTGAGATGAACTTCTTTGCCCAGCTCATACCAGACCAGTTTACGGTGACCGTCTCACCTGATTGCATCAGTGCTTCAAAGCTGCGTGAGTTGACAGTGGTCACCTTCGCAGGATACATACTGCCATAGCGGTTAAAGTCTTCAAGAGGTTCATCGTTCGCCTCAGCGCCGCGCCAGCCGTGACGATGATCATAGGCAATAAGACCTTTGAGGACGGCCGCTTCGGCAGCTTGCTGCGCTTGGCTATCAACGGTTAAGCGCACCCGCCAGCCGCCATTGACTACTTGATCTCCATAACGATTGACTAAAGCATAGCGCGCCATCTCTGCCAAATAAGGCATATTAACATCGAGTTTTTCTTGATATAAATTCAAGCCAATGGGCGAGTCGATAGCTTCATCATGTTGCGCTTGATCGATATAGCCAAGCTCGTGCATACGTTTGATAATCCAGTTACGGCGAATAAGGGCACGCTCAGGATTGGCGACTGGGTTGTATTTAGAAGGGGCTTTTGGAAGGCCAGCTAGCATCGCCATCTCTGCGACGGTTAAGCTCTCAAGTGACTTACTATAATACTTTTTGGCAGCGGCGCGGATACCATAAGCGCCTTCGCCCAAATAAATTTTATTCACATATAAAGTGAGAATTTCATTTTTAGTGAGCTCGTCTTCCATCTTTCTGGCGACAAATAGCTCTGTTAACTTACGATTCAAGGTACGCTCAGGCGTCAAAAAGTAATTCTTAGCCACCTGCATAGTAATTGTTGAGCCCCCTGTTTGGCCCTCATCGTCAGTGACCACTTCGGTGACCGCTCGTCCTAAACCCTTAATACTAATGCCGCTATGCTGAAAAAATGAAGCGTCTTCAGCAGCTAAAAAGGCGTTCGTCAGCCCTTCAGGAATCTCTTCATAAGTCACCGGCAAAGATAAGCGGTTGCCATACTGACCGATGAGTTTGTCATCACGGCTATAGATCTGTAAAGGCATCTCCAAATTTGCCCTTTTAATCTCTTGGATACTAGGTAGGGTAGGTGATAAGTACATTGCCATGCCATAAAAGCCAATAGGAACGGCGAGCGCTAAGATAATGACTAGCGCTAAAAAGGCAATAAAAAGCCCCACCAAGTAATGGATAAGACGGACGGTGGCATTTTTTTTGGGCATAATAAGCTTATCAATTAAGAGAGTGAACGGTCATTATTATACATTGAACCCAAAGCTAGGTTCGCATGAAATGTGTAATTCTCTGAGAAAAGTTTTTAATTACTTGAATATGTCTATTAAGTAACGTATTGTATTCCATGATTACAAAACCTTTGTAATCTATATTCTATATAAGGTGTAGGGTCTGTGAAGCTACTTTCTTCTAAGCATCAGAGTTTAATTGGAGTAGATATTTGTGCAACTTCAGTAAAGCTAGTTGACATAACTCGGCAGCAAGGCGTTTATCATCTCAAGTCTTATGGTATCGAAAGATTACCGCCAGGGATAGTCGTTGATAAGCTGATTGTCGATACTGAAGCGGCTGGTGACACGATTGCAAGCTTAGCGCGCCAAAACCGAGTTGCAGGCCATGATGCTGCAACCGCGGTCTCAGGCTCGTCGGTCATTACCAAGATTATCGATATGGATGCTACTTTAAGCGATGTTGAACGCGAAGCACAAATCCGTCTCGATGCAGATCAGTATATCCCTTATCCTTTAGATGAAGTCAATCTGGACTTTGAAGTGCTAGGGCCTTCTGTCGTTGATGACACGATGGTGCAAGTCTTGCTAGCAGCCTCACGCTCTGAGAACGTAGATCAGCGGGTGGACGCCTTGGCCTTTGGTGGTCTAAAAACCAAAGTTATGGATATAGAGTCGCACGCTATCGAAAGAGCTTTTCAGATGATGGCAGATAATTTACCAAATATGCCAGAATTGGTCGCTGTTATCGATATTGGCCATCATCAAACGACCTTATATATTGCTAAAAACGATAAATTTATCTATAGCCGCGAGCAGTTATTTGGCGGGTTGCAGCTCACAGAAGCCATCCAAGAGCGCTACGGGTTGTCTTATGAAGAGGCGATGGTTAATAAGCATGAGCGTATGTTGCCTGATGATTATTATCCTGAAGTGCTCACGCCGTTTATGGAAAGTACGGTACAACAAATCACTCGATCGCTACAGTTTTATTTTTCCTCAAGTCAATATGACCACATTGATCATATTGTGCTCGCTGGCGGTAGTAGCTCTATACCCGGTCTTGCCGGCATGATCCAGCAAAAACTAAATATCGGCGTTACCGTCGCCGATCCATTTATTAATATGACTATCAGCCCTTATATTGACAGCGAGCAGTTGGCTATCGATGCTCCCAGCCTAATGGCGGCTTGTGGGCTTGCGCTTAGGAGCTTTAACTAATGGCTCGTATTAACCTACTACCATGGCGTTCTGAGGAACGCGCCCGCCGCAATAAAGAGTTTTTGACGCTAGTTGCTGCAGTGACGCTGCTGGCATTGTTGTCCGCGTTTGCGACTTGGAGCTATTTTAATAATGAGCTCGAAGAGCAGCGTGACGCCAATGATCGCATCATGCAAGAAAACAATCGTTTGGATACGGTACTTGCGGAGATAGATACGCTTGAGCAGCGCCGAGAAGATATTATCTCGCGTATGCAAGTTATCCAAGACTTGCAGGGACGACGCCCAATTCCAGTGCGTTTATGGGACGATGTAGCAAAGGCGATGCCTCCAGCGCTTTATCTGAATAATCTAAAGCGTGAGGGTGACCTACTTACCTTTACCGGCCTAGCGGACAACCCAAACGTAGTCTCAAGCTTAATTCGTAATTTGGACGACAGCCTGTGGATGGAAAACTCCGCCGTACGTAATATTCAGCAAAATATTAGTGCCTACGAGGCAGAAGCGACCTTAAATCGAGCACCTACTAACGGTGAGCGGCCTCGACCTATATACCCTGAGGACAGTTACGTGCAGTTTGTAGTAACCACTCAAGTGCAGTCCTCATTAACTGAGCCTACCCAGTCAGCAGAGATCGCCGCTAGTGCTAATGGCTCTGGAGGTACTTTATGAGTCCTATCCGCAAAAAAAGCCTCATAAAAACCAAAAAAAGCGCAATCAAAGCGCAAGGCCCATTGACCCCGCCAAAAAAATCATTCGACTTCAATGATTTTCGTCGTAGCTTTGAATCGCTAGATACCCAAAACTCTGGCAGTTGGCCGCTACCAGTTAAAGTGACCGTGTTATTGTTAATTGTCGTCTTCATTGCTGCTATGGCTTGGGCGTTACCGATTAGTAGTAAAATCGATGAGATTAAGGCCAGCGAAAGTGAGCAGCAAACCTTACTTGAGACCTATCGCCAAAAAGAGTCACGAGCACGGCATTTAAACACTTATAAAGCGCAAGTGGCGCAAATGGATATAGAATTTAATACTTTGCTCGATCAGCTCCCTAAAGAGACTCGGGTTTCTGAATTGGTAGAAGGTATCAATATGACGGGAGTGGGCAGTAATATCCGCTTCCAAGATATCTCTGTTGAGCCTGAGATTGAGAATGAGTTTTTTATCGAGCAGCCTATTCGTATTGCTGCTTTGGGCGAGTATCATCAGTTTGGCAGTTTTATCAGTGGTCTTGCTGCCCTGCCGCGTATCATTACTATGCATGACTTTGAGGTGAGTAATCCACAGCCCACTTTAGAAGCCATTCCGGAGCTGAATTTGATCTTACAGACCAAGACCTATCGCTCAAAAGAAGTGACGCCTGATGAGGAGGCTGCTGATGATTAAGCCGCTACCCAGCCTTATGCTTTTAACGATGACGACGCTTTTGCTCAGTGGCTGTGCCGATAGAATCGGTCTAGCTGAGCAAGCCATGCAAGACATACGAGCGTCACAGGCACAAGAGGTTGAACCGACGCCTAAAGTGTCACTAGTAGAAGACTTTGTCTATAGCGCAAGCAGTCTACGCAGTCCTTTTTTACCACCAAGTTTGGTAAATATGCAAGGACCGACCACGGCTATCGACGGCATACGCCCTGATATTAACCGTATCAAACAACCTTTAGAGCAATATGAAATCGCTCAGCTGACTTTTCGCGGTGTTGTGGTTTCTCCTGAAGGACAAGAGTACGCTTTAGTTCAGCGTCCAGATGGGTCAGTCGCTAGTGTAAAGGTAGGTGATTATCTTGGACTCAATGATGGCCGTATTGTTGAGATTACGCCCACGCAGATTAATCTAATTGAAATTGTACCAGACAGCCGCGCCGGGTTTATTGAAAGACCACAGTCGCTGGTCTCTCCTATAAATTAAGATGGTAGATTTTTGAGGAATAAGTAATGACCGTACGTAACAATAAGGCAAGGACGATAAGTAGTCGTGTTTCCTCTACTTTCGCCGCTCCTGTGTTCGCTTTGGGCATGACCGCTATTATGAGCAACGCTTATGCGGTGCAACGCATCAATGAGGTGTCTGTTGTGCAGACGGCGCCAGCAGTAACGCAGCTGCGTTTGGGGTTCAATGAGACGCCAAACGTACCGGCAGCTTATCAGCTCGATAACCCTAGCCGTTTAGTCTTAGACTTTGAACAAGTCCAAAACGGTTTGGCGAGCCGCTTCAACGATTATAATGTGGGTATAGTCAACGATATTACGACTTTGAGTAATGACAGTACGACGCGCCTTATTGTTGGGCTGAAAAAAAGCGGTGATTATACTACCGCAATAGAAGGTAACGATCTGCTATTGACGATCAATGATCCTGCACGCCAAGTCATTACCAATGATCCGGTCGCTGATGTGCTCAATAACCAATCAGCAATCATCACCACCACGCCTATCGACAGCCCAGTAGTAGCGACCAATGTCGTAGCGACTGATAACGTCGTAGCCGCGCCAGTGGTAGTGCGGCAAGCACCGACAAAACCGCAAGTACCGGCTGATACTATGGTGGTCAGAGTCAATCCTTTATTAGACCCCAATCTTGCTGCCTCGCAAGTGAGTCGTCAATACAGCTATGATGGTTTGACGGCCTTGAACTTTGCAGCCGGCAGCGGTGGCGGCGGTAATGTCAGTATCACTTTAGCCAATGAAGCTATTCCGGTTGATGTACAGCGCCAAGGCAATAAGCTTGTCGTACGCTTGACGGGCAGTACCGTACCTAGAAACCTGCTGCGCCGTCTCAATATCAATAGCGGCTTAGTCGCGAGTGTCGATACCAAAAACCAAGGTCAGACCGGTATTATCACTATCAATATGAATGGTGACTACGAATATCAAGCGTATCAATCAGGCGCGCAGTTAAATATCAGCATCTCTGAGCCTGAGCTACTACGTGAGCCGACGCTAGAAGAAAAAGTCTATACTGGTGAAGCGCTGTCTATGGAGTTCCAAGACGTTGAGATTCGTAGTGTGCTTGATATCTTAGCGCAGTTCACTAATATGAACATTGTTGCTAGTGATTCAGTCGCTGGTAATATCACCTTGCGCCTTATCAATGTGCCTTGGGATCAAGCGCTCGATATTATTCTAAAAAGCAAAAACCTAGGTAAGCGCGAAAACGGTAATGTCATCTTAGTAGCACCGGCGACGGAGCTGGCTCAGCAAGAGGCAGATGAGCTACAAGCGCAGCTCGCGGTTGACTCTTTTTCACCGCTACGCACGGAGTATATTCGTCTAAGCTATGCTAGAGCGGAAGATGTATTAAATCTTATCTCTGAGGGCAGTGGGCCGGCCAATAACAATAGTGGTCTTCTTGGTACTGGTAATGCGGCTAACATCGAAGATAACAATACTCTATTGTCTAATCGCGGCACCGTCACTATCGATGAGCGTACCAATACTTTGATTGTCAAAGACGTCGCTGATAGCATTGAGAATATTCGCGAGCTGATTACCAAAATCGATATTCCGGTACGCCAAGTGATGATCGAGGCGCGTATCGTTAGTGCAACTGATACTTTTAGTAAAGAGATTGGCGTGCGTTGGGGTATCTTATCTAGCGGCGCGGCAACCAATCGCAGTTTACTGGTGGGCGGTAGCAATCAGACGTTAGCGGACTTAAAAGATTTTGACATCGAGACCACGACGGTCAATGGTCAGACTGTGTCTTATCCGAGCTATGATATTAGTAGCCCTGATAATTTGAGTGTCGACTTGGGAGTGACTAATCCGGCGGCTGGCAGTATCGCTTTTGGTCTGCTTAGCTTATCCGATGTGATGCTAGATCTTGAGCTCTCTGCCTTGCAAGCCGACAATCGCGGGGAGGTCATCTCTACGCCGAAGATTTTGACTGCAGATAAGCAAACTGCCAAAGTCTCCTCAGGTACGCAGATCCCTTATCAAGAAGCGGCGGCAAGTGGCGCAACGTCTACTAGCTTTAGAGAAGCGGCGCTTAGCCTTGAGGCCACGCCGAACATTACCCCTGATGGTAAAATTGGCTTGCAGCTTCTTATTACTAACGGGACGCCAACCATTATCAATGGCGATGTCGCTATCAATGAAGATTCGATTTCAACCAATGTCATCGTCGAAGATGGACAGACCATTGTCTTAGGCGGCGTGTTTAGAAACCGTACTAACAACGGTGTGGATAAAGTACCGTTCTTAGGCGATCTACCTTATATCGGCCGTGCTTTCCGCCGCGATGTGCGGAGTAATAATAAAGAAGAGCTGCTGATATTTGTGACACCAAAACTTATCAACGATGGCATCAGTCGTTTGGACTAACCCGGTTAATCCTGTAACCATGAAAGTTAAGCGGTTTTTATTTTACACATCGTCCAATTTTAAAGCGAAGAAAAGCAAGCCTAAGTGCTTGCTTTTTTGTGTCTTAATGATGCTCAAAAAGGCTTAATAAAATTTTTGCTGTTAATATCAAGGTTGATTACTAGCCAGATTATCGATGACGTTGTATGATAGTTAATTTAGCTGAGTAAGTGTTATGTTGGAGGAATTACCGTCGGTATTTATAGTCGGGCCGATGGGTGCAGGAAAGACCACAATTGGCCGTCTGCTTGCCAAACAGCTAGGGCGTGAGTTTGTTGATAGCGACTGGTATATTGAGTCCCAAACCGGCGCGGATATTGCTTGGATATTTGCCAAAGAGGGCGAAGCCGGCTTTCGTGAGCGTGAAACTCGCGCTATTAATGAGCTGACCCAAAAGCCCCAAATCGTATTAGCCACTGGTGGCGGTGCGGTCATGAGTCATGATAACCGAGAGTTTTTGCATCAGCGCGGTATCGTGGTTTATCTGAATGCCCCAGTTGAGGTGCAAATGGCGCGCACGGCCAAAGATAAGTCGCGCCCGCTATTACAACAGCCGAATCCCAAACAAATCCTACAAAGTTTATATCAAGTCCGTGATCCATTATATCGACAAGTGGCTCATATTATTTTGCCGACTGGGCACACTTATCCGCGGCATATGGTCAATCAGCTATTGCAGCAGCTAGAACGGTTTATTGCTACAACGCAGGGCGACAACACGCCTTAATACTCGCGATATTGCGTTTATAAGCCGTAACTACCGTTGTATAGTCGATACACTCTAAAAATGTCATAGCGCTACTGGGATGAATTTTGCGCAGCCTCTGGGAACGCAGCACGCAAGTAAAATTTATACCAGTAGCGCGTTTAAATCCATAACAGTTTTACATTCAGCTAACTATAACTCACACCAAGTGTGCCGAAGGTGTGTTGAAAGGGTGTTGCAAAGAGTGGTACAGAAAATGTGTTGCAAAAGCTGTGTTGCAAAAAATAAGCCTCAGTCTAGATATGCCGCCACTTAACAACGTCGATATTCAATAAAAAACAGCGTCTAGATTTTTACATAGGAAGCCGGTATGGCAAAGCCCCTGTTCGATGATAGTTTGACAGTACAAACCCAAAGCCATGATTATCCTATTATTATTACCGCAAGTTGTAGCGATAGCGAAGATGCCGCGAGTGACAGTAACAAGGTAAGCACTATGGCGCAGCGCGTCGCACCGTATATTACGGGCAAGCAAGTGTTAATCGTCACCAATGAGACTGTCGCGCCTTTGTACTTGCAGCCTTTACAGCAGCAATTATCTACTGATTTTCAGGTAGCCGTCTGCGTCTTACCCGATGGTGAGCAGTATAAAAATCAAGATCATATCAATAAAATATACGATGCACTCATGGCGCAGCATTTTAACCGTGACGTGACTTTACTTGCGCTTGGCGGCGGCGTGATTGGCGATATGACAGGTTTTGCTGCAGCAAGCTTTATGCGCGGCGTCAATTTTATTCAGATCCCGACGACTTTGTTGGCACAAGTGGATTCGAGCGTGGGCGGTAAGACCGGTATCAATCATCCGCAAGGCAAGAACATGATTGGCGCGTTTTGGCAGCCGCAGATGGTACTGGCTGATATGAATACTTTGCAGACTTTGCCCGCGCGCGAGCTGTCAGCAGGTATCGCCGAGGTGATTAAGTACGCGCTGATTATGGATGAAGCGTTTTTGACTTGGCTTGAGCATAATCTGCCGGCCATGATGGCGCTTGATCTAGAAGTGCTTGCTGTAGCGGTTAAGCGCTGCTGTGCCTATAAAGCGCAAGTGGTCGCGCAAGATGAGAGAGAGTCAGGCGTCAGAGCATTATTGAACTTTGGTCATACCTTTGGTCATGTGATCGAGACGCATGAGGGCTATGGCGAATGGTTGCACGGAGAGGCAGTGGCTGCTGGTATGGTACAAGCGGCAATGATGTCACAAAAGCTTGGCTGGCTGACTCAGAATGATACCGATCGGATAAAACATATCTTAACGCTTGCCAACCTCCCTATTACTCCGCCTGCTATCTCAGCGGCAACCGCTCTTGACCTAATGGGTCATGATAAAAAAGTCAAAGGCGGCAAGATTCGACTGATTTTACTCAAATCACTAGGCGAGGGGATATTGACCGATGATTTCGATGAGAAGCTATTGATAGAGGTTTTATCCCAATCTAATCCATAAAGCGGTATACTGTTATTATAGATGACTGATATTTATGACTTTTTAGAGAGTTCTAGTCTATTGTCTTTTGTATTTATTCATTGTTAGTGTCGATACTTATATTGGCAACCTACATTACCAAGGAAATTTTTCATGGCACAATCGCGCGCATCGACATCTCCTGCGAGCCGATCCTATCGTCGCCAAGCGCTTTTATGGCTGATGATGGCGTTGTTACTCGGAGTAGTGACTGCATTGGTTTGGATGTTTAGTCAGACATCTGCCATCGGTGCTCAAATTGAGAATGCGCCGCTGTCAACGCCGCAAGTCACCGTCGATGAGCTCAAACAGCCATTATCCATCGAGTCCTTACATGAGCTTGATACCGATGTACAGCCTATCGACTTTGAGGCAACGGTCCGTGATTTGCGTAATTATCCTGATGAGTTTAAGGATAAGCGTTACTTATCAGCGAACAAAGGTAAGTGGACGGTACAAGTGATGAATGTGGCCGAAAACGACGTCATCGTCAGCTATTTAGAAAGCCGTAAAGATCGTGACAAGTTTGCCTATTTTCGTTATCGTGATGAAAACAATAAATTACGCTATATGTTGACTTATGGCATTATGAGCAGTCCGCAAGAAGCCGTAGGCGCTGCTAAGCTTATAGACTTTGGGCTACCAGCTGGTGTACGAGTATTGCCAGAGGAGATCAGCCGCTACGTCAGTATTATTGATAACTACGAGCGTCCAGAACCAATAAAAGATCTGAGCAGCAGACGCGCTCGTTCCGTTAAGCTAAAACGTACCCAGCGTGAAGTGCCAGTACGTCAACAGCCAACAACTAATGATAATGATAACGCTGCTACAGAGGATAGTATTTCTGCTGATACTATCAAGCAAAGAGCAGAGCGTAATATGGCAAATGCCCAAAACGATGCAGCTGCAAATAGTCAAAAAGAGAGTATTCGTCAGTCCGAGGATACTTCAGCGACTTTATCTGTCAATGAACAGCGCTCAATTGACTCTGATAATGAAAACATCGCTCAAATACCAAGTAATACCCGTAACACGGACGCTGAAGTCAAAAAACCACCGGTAGTCACCGCGCCGAAACCGCCTACTGATAAGGATACGAGCGCTCCGCCGAAAACGAACAATAACAATAACAATAATGCCACGCCTAAACCGGCTAACACCGCAAATGATGCCGCGAGTAATACAGCAAATAGTAACGACAGTATGAAAGAGCTCATTCAGGAAAGAACGAATTAAGCGGAGCAGCTCACTTTTTTAACGACAAAAACTCATGATAGAGGTAAGCGGAATAGGTCACATAAATAACTAGATTTTTGCTTAAATATTATCTATGATGAGTACCTGCGCTGATTTGTACAATTATCGTAAACTTGCTACTCTTTGTACAAATCAACGCCAGGTATAAACGTTATCTTACTCATGAAAGATAAGATAACGACTCTAGGTATATCGTCAGCTTTATAATAAGTCAGTTATTGTAAGGGCTATATCAGCCTTAGTAGCTGTCACCTCAAATGGTTGTTATAACTCAATCATAGCTCTAACCGTCTGGTTATTTGCTATGGCAAAAAATAATTAATTTACTACTTAAGGATAAGTCGTCGATAAGACGAGCGTTGAATTGACGCTCTTATAAAGTCTTGCTTAAATAATTTTAGGCATCTGGTGCAGTTTTAGCCGTTCATCGCGGGCTCTATTAATCCGCTTAAATAAATATATTAGCATAAAGTTTAGTAAATTTTATTTTAATTGCATTTTACTTGCAATGCTGCGTTTAATGTTCGCATTGGATACCAAGCGCCCGTTCACCCAAAAGGATAAACCATGTCAATGATCTCCTCGCATAGCCATCTAGCGACTCCAGATGATTTCTCTGATAACTGTGGTTTTGGTTTGATTGCTCACATTGAGGGACAAGCCAGTCACGACTTAGTCAAGACCGCTATTCATAGTCTCAGCTGTATGACCCATCGCGGCGGTGTAGCAGCAGATGGCAAGACTGGCGATGGCTGCGGCTTATTGCTAGCGACGCCAAAAGCGTTTTTTCAAACTATCGCTTCTGAGCAGGAGCTGTCTATCACTGACAACTTTGCTGTCGGCATGGTGTTTACTCATTTAGATAGTGAAAAGGCCGCTCATAGCCAGCAGGTGTTAAACGAAGAGATTACTGCACAAGGGTTAGAAGTAGCTGGCTGGCGCGAAGTACCGTTAGATCTGAGTATCGTCGGTGATATTGGCCGTGAGACGCTGCCTGATTTTAAGCAAGTATTTGTCAATGCTGATGATGATCTAGCTGCAGATGACTTTAACCGTAAGCTGTTTGTCGCGCGCAAAAAAGCCGAGCAGCGTCTGATCGATGATGAATTGTTTTACGTGTGCTCGTTGAGCTGCCAGACGATTATTTATAAAGGTCTGGTCATGCCTTCAGATTTACCAGCCTTTTTCTTAGATTTACAAGATGAGCGCTTGGCGTCACATATCGTGGTTTTCCATCAGCGTTTTTCGACCAATACGTTACCGCGCTGGCCGCTTGCGCAGCCGTTTCGCTATCTGGCTCATAATGGTGAGTTAAATACCATTACAGGTAACCGCAATTGGTCTAAAGCTCGCACACCAAAGCTCAAATCAGACAAACTGCCGAACCTAAATAAATTGACGCCGCTTGTAAATACCACAGGCTCTGACTCATCAAGCTTAGATAATATGCTTGAAGTACTGATGTCTGGTGGTATGAACTTATTTCATGCGATGTCAATTTTGGTGCCACCAGCATGGCAGAACGTCGATAGCATGGACATGGATTTGCGAGCGTTTTATGAGTTTTACTCGCAGCACATGGAAGCATGGGATGGTCCTGCAGGCCTTGTCATTCAAGATGGCCGTTATGCCGTCTGTATGCTCGATAGAAACGGTCTGCGTCCATCGCGCTGGGTAACGACTAAGAATGGCTATATCACTGTGGCATCGGAAGTAGGGGTTTGGGACTACTCACCACAAGATGTGTTGGCAAAAGGTCGAGTTGGCCCAGGTCAAATGCTCGTTATCGATACAGTGACAGGTCAGGTTCTAGATACGACTGCCATTGCAACGTTGTTGAAAAATGCACATCCGTACCGCAAATGGCTACGTGAAGAGGCCACCCGTATTCGTGATGACGAGCGCTTAGAAGAAACATTGGCAATGCAAGCTTGCCGCGGTGACAAGCTAAAAGCATTACAAAAAATGTATCACATCACCAATGAAGAGCGTACCGAAATCATTCGACCCAATGCAGAGAATGGCCAAGAGCCAGTAGGCTCGATGGGTGACGATACGCCAATGGCAGTACTGTCACAGCAGATACGTCATGTGGGTGATTTTTTCCGTCAGCAGTTCGCGCAGGTGACCAACCCACCGATTGACCCATTACGTGAATCCATTGTGATGTCACTACAAACTTGCCTAGGCGCTGAAACCAATGTGTTTGCGCCATCAGCAAGAGATGCTCATCGTATTATTTTGTCATCACCAGTCTTGTCAGCCAGCAAGATGCATCAGCTTGAAACGTTGGATGATCCAGCATTCAAGATGGCTCGTATCGATCTGAACTATGACCGTACTCTAGAGCTATCTGATGCTATCGTTGCTATTTGCAAAGAAGTGGCAGATAACATCCGCTCGGGCAATACCTTGATCGTACTGTCTGATAAAGAGATCGATACAGAAAAAGTACCCGCCAATGCCATCATGGTCACAGGAGCCGTGCATCATTATCTGATTGCAGAAGGCATCCGTACTGATGCCAACCTAGTCGTTGAGACAGGTCTTGCTCGTGACTCGCATCAAGTGGCTGTATTGATCGGGTTTGGTGCAACTTGTGTGTATCCATATCTGGCATATGATGTTATCGATGACTTGGTTGCGACTGGTGAGTTGCTTGGTGACCCAATTCAAGCCCGCGTCAATTTCCGTAAAGGCTTGGATAAAGGCTTATTAAAGATTTTGTCAAAAATGGGCATCTCGACCATTGTCTCTTATCGCGGCGCGCAGTTGTTTGAAGCGGTCGGCCTGTCTGAAGAGGTGGTCAATCTTTGCTTTAAAGGCGTACAAAGCCGCATCAAAGGCGCGACTTTTGCTGACTTAGCTGCCGATCAAGCCGTACTTGCTGCCAATGCCTTTAAACGCCGTGCACCGCTCGATCAAGGCGGTTTGCTCAAGTTCGTCTTTAATAAAGAGTACCATGCCTTCAATCCTGACGTGATTAACAGCTTACATACGGCGGTACGTACGGGTGATTACGAAAATTACCAGAATTATGCCAACCTCGTAAATAGCCGCCCAGTTGCGACGTTGCGTGACTTGTTACAACTAAAAACTGACAACAGCATCGATGTTAATGAGGTCGAAGACATCTCTGAGATTTTGACGCGCTTTGACTCTGCGGGTATGTCATTAGGCGCTTTATCGCCTGAGGCGCACGAGTCCATAGCGATGGCAATGAACACGATTGGCGGGCGCTCAAACTCAGGTGAGGGCGGCGAAGATCCGGTGCGTTATGGTACCTTGCGTAACTCGAAGATTAAACAAGTTGCCTCTGGTCGTTTTGGCGTAACTCCTGCGTATTTGCGCTCAGCTGAAGTCATGCAGATTAAAGTTGCGCAGGGTGCTAAGCCGGGTGAGGGTGGTCAGCTGCCAGGCGGCAAGGTCAATGCTTTGATTGCGCGTCTGCGTTACTCAGTACCGGGGGTGACGCTAATTTCACCGCCGCCGCACCATGATATTTATTCTATTGAAGATTTAGCTCAGCTTATCTTTGATCTTAAGCAAGTCAATCCAGATGCTTTGGTCTCGGTAAAGCTCGTTTCTCGTCCAGGCGTTGGTACGATTGCGACGGGCGTTGCCAAAGCTTATGCTGATCTGATTACCATATCAGGCTATGATGGTGGTACCGCGGCATCACCCTTAACGTCTATCCATCATGCCGGCTCGCCGTGGGAGCTGGGCCTGGCTGAGACGCATCAATCTCTACGCGTCAATGGCCTACGTGACAAAGTCCGCATCCAAACCGACGGCGGTCTCAAGACGGGTCTAGATGTGGTCAAAGCCGCTATCTTAGGCGCAGAGAGCTTTGGCTTTGGTACCACGCCGATGATTGCGGTTGGTTGTAAGTACCTACGTATCTGTCATTTAAACAACTGTCCAACAGGCGTTGCTACCCAAAAATCCAAGTTGCGTGATGAGCACTTCATCGGTGAGGCGGAGATGTTAATCAACTTCTTTAAGTTTGTGGCGACTGAAACGCGTGAATGGTTAGCTGTACTGGGTGTTCGCAGTATGGAAGAGCTAGTTGGGCGTACCGATCTGCTTGATATTTTAGAAGGTCATACTGATAAGCAGCGTCATCTTGACTTATCACCGCTCTTATTTAGTCATCCTGCCAGTAGCGGTATGCCGCAGACTTGTCAGGTCGAGCGTAATGAGCCATTCGATAAAGGCTTGCTCGCTGAGCAGATGATAAGTGATATGATGCTTACCATTCGTCAAGGCACAGGCGGTGACTATAGCTATTATGTCGGTAACTGCGATCGCTCTATCGGTGCGCGTATCTCCGGTGAGATTGCCGAGCATTGGGGCAATCTTGGCATGAGTGATATGCCAATCAAGCTTCGTTTGACGGGGACCGCAGGGCAGAGCTTGGGGGTATGGAATGCAGGCGGTCTGCATATCGAGCTTGAGGGCGATGCGAACGACTATGTCGGAAAAGGTATGGCAGGCGGCGAGATTGTCATCTACCCACCAAAAGAATCTAACTTTGCTGCAAAGGACACTGCTATCATTGGTAATACCTGTCTATATGGAGCAACGGGCGGTAAGTTATATGCTGCTGGGACCGCAGGTGAGCGTTTTGGTGTTCGTAACTCTGGCGCGCATGCGGTTATCGAAGGCACAGGCGACCATTGCTGTGAATATATGACGGGCGGTATCGTCACGATTCTTGGACGTACTGGTCTTAACTTTGGGGCTGGTATGACGGGTGGTTTTGCTTATGTACTCGACATGGAAGGCGACTTTTTTGATCGTTGCAACCATGAGCTGATCGATCTGAACCGCATCTCTAGCGAGCAGACCGAAGTACATCGTATCTATTTGCAGCAAGTGATTGAAAACCACGTGGCTAAGACCGGCAGCGCTTGGGGACAGACACTCTTGGCAGATTTCGATTATTACGTGCGCAAGTTTTATTTGGTTAAGCCAAAGGCGGCAAGTATTGCCAACTTACTCAATACTACGATGGCAGATCCGCAGTAGCATGAGTAACTTGAGTAGCATGTCAGTAGCGTATCAGAAACGCTGCGCTGTATAAACGCAGCGGCTTTCAGCAGGTCCGTGATGCTGCGATATTCTAAAGACTTGATTCTGTATTGAGAAACTGGTCTTTATCGCTCATCACTACCCACTATCAAAGAGATTATGATTATGGCAAAACGTTTAGAAAATAGTTTTCAGTTTTTGGATATTCCTAGACTTGAACCACTGAAAAAAGATATCGTCACTCGCGCCACAGAGTTTGTAGAGATTTACACGCCTCAAGATACCGAGCTGGTGGCCAATCAAGCGCATCGCTGTCTGGAATGCGGTAACCCTTATTGTGAGTGGAAGTGCCCAGTACATAACTACATTCCTAATTGGCTAAAGCTTGCGACTGAAGGGCAGATCTTTCAAGCGGCTGAATTATGTCATCGTACCAACACTTTACCTGAGGTCTGCGGCCGCGTCTGCCCACAAGATCGCCTATGTGAAGGCGCTTGTACCTTAAATGACGGTTTTGGCGCAGTCACTATCGGTAACGTCGAAAAATATATTAACGATACCGCTTTTGCCTTAGGCTGGCGTCCTGATATGTCCGATGTGGTTTGGACGGACAAAAAAGTTGCGATCATCGGTGCAGGGCCAGCAGGTCTTGGCTGCGCTGACATCTTAGTTAGAAATGGCGTCAAGCCTATCGTCTTTGACAAACGTCCTGAGATTGGCGGGCTACTGACCTTTGGTATTCCTGAGTTCAAAATGGAAAAAGACGTCATGCGCAATCGCCGTACTATCTTTGAAGATATGGGCATTGAATTTCGCCTAAATACCGAAGTCGGCACTGATATCACCATCGATGAGCTAGTGAGTGATTATGATGCGGTATTTATGGGCATGGGTACCTATACTTATATGCGCGGTGGTTTCGCTGGCGAAGAGTTAGACGGCGTCTACGATGCGTTAGATTACTTAATTGCCAATGTCAATCGCTGTAACGACTGGGAAAAAGACCCATCTGAATACATTGATCTAAAAGGTAAAAAGGTAGTGGTACTTGGTGGCGGCGATACGGCGATGGACTGTAACCGTACGAGCATTCGCCAAGGTGCCGAGCGCGTCGTCTGCGCTTATCGCCGTGACGAAGAGAACATGCCAGGCTCGCGCCGTGAAGTGGTGAATGCGCGTGAGGAAGGCGTTGAATTCTTGTTTAATCGACAGCCCACAGAGATCATTGGATTGAACGGTAAGGTCAATGGTGTCAAAGTGGTAACCACGCAATTAGGTGCTCCGGATAATCGTGGCCGCCGCCGTCCTGAGCCAGTAGAAAACTCAGAAGAGATCATCGAGTGCGATGCAGTGATTATGGCCTTTGGCTTTCGTCCAAGCCCTGCCGATTGGTTTGAAGGTTATGAGGTTGAGATGGATCTGAACGGTCTGGTGTTGGCACTTGAAGATCAGCCTTATAAATTCCAAACCAGTAACCCCAAAATCTTTGCTGGCGGCGATATGGTACGCGGCTCTGATTTAGTCGTCACCGCGATATGGGAAGGCCGAGAAGCGGCGGAAGGTATCTTAGACTTTTTAGAAGTATAATTACCTCGATTTAGATTCCACGATTTATTAGTGGTTTGTGATGTAAACGTCTTTTGTCTTTTATCAGACAAAAGACATTTTTTTTGAGTGATGCTTGGTAAATAAAGGCTCGACTGCTAGCATGTTTGTGCGTACCCTATATGCTTTATCGTTTACCTCATTTATCCACTAAAACTCGTTTATTCACTAAAACTCGTTTATTCACTAAAAAGAGTAGCCTTGCGTGAAATCAACCTTTTACCAGCGTGTTACTGCGCCATTTATTGAGCCTTACATTCGTTATCAACGTGCAGATGTGTTACATGCTTGTCGTCTGGGAGTGGCTGTCATACTGGCGCTATTAGTCAATAAAGTCACAAACCTGCCGCATGGTGAGTGGACCACCATTACGGTTTTTATTATTTTAGGATTGTTACAGTATCAAGGCGCTATCTATACCAAAGCCAAAGAGCGTGTGCTGGGCACGCTACTAGGTATTGGCACAGCATTAGGGGTGTTGTGGTTCAATCAAAATGCAGGGGCATGGCTATGGATCGATTATGCACTTATCGGTATATTAAGCGGCATTATTGGCTATCTGGCCGTTCGTAAGCTTGGCTACACAGGGCTGCTGACGGGTATTACGATGTTAATGATTGTCTCCGATCTAGGCAATAGTAGTATTGGTCAAGACGGCATTTACCGTGCGCTCAATATCTTGCTAGGGACAGGCGTGGCGGTCGCAGTCACACTCATTTTGCCGCTCAAATCAACGCTGATGTGGCGATTTCTATTGAGTAGCAATCTTGATGCTTGTAGCAGCTTGTATGCAAGCGTTGGCCATCATATTGATACAGCGGACGGAGCGGCGGGCAATACGACCCATAAATCAAATCCAGTGGCTTTTTCAGCTGGAGAAGTACCTGTTGATAGAGCGTTGGTCACCACATTACAACAGATCAATAAGCGCCTACTGGCCGTGCGTCCACATATCGCTGCGACCGCAAGTGAGTCGGGGGTCGAAAAAGAGACACTGGAGACCATTCAACGTACCCATCGCAATATCATTGGCACCATTGATTTGTTATTAAGTGCTGCGCCGCGCTTGGCAAATATTGAAATCGATGAGGAAAACCATGTTTTATTGGTTCATTATCAGCATGAGTTGACGCAAGCGATGCAGCATATGGCTGCGGTGCTACGTAGTCCCAGTGATGAAGTGTTTCGCCCCATTACGCGTATTGCCGTCTCAGAGTATCCAAGCGTGCAGCGTTTAGCGTTTGAGTGGCAGGGATATTTTTGGTTGACCCAAACCTTGCAAACCCAGTTGCAACAGTTGAGCGACTTGTTACAAACGACTAAACCGCAGTGGTTTGCGGCGTCTGGTCTTCGCTATCAGCGCCGTGAGCAAAAGCGTATTGAAGTACAAGGTCATGAGACGGACTTGCATTTATAGATACAGTTGTAAGCGCTGTTTGCTGCACACACATAGCCCATAAAAAAACGCTAACTCTCAAAGCTAGCGTTTTTTTTAGACCTATTTGTTTATTAACGACCGGTTTTTAGCATATCCCAATACTGCTGGTATACTTGCAGCGCCTCGTCACCGACATCCTCTTGGAATTCTGCTTTTGCCAGTACTTCTTTTGATGGGTAAATCGTTGGGTTGTTGCGAATGCTTTCATCCATCAGCTCACGCGCGGCTATGTTAGGTGACGCATAGCCAATCTCTTCGCTGACGATTTTGGCGTTTTCAGGCTGCAAGAGATAATCGATAAACTGATGCGCGGCATCGACGTTTTTGGCGTTCTTTGGAATCACAAAATTATCCATCCACAAGATTGCGCCCTCAGTGGGGTACTTATACACCAAACTGGTGAGACCCTCATCATTGGCCATCACCGCCTCACCATTCCATGTCATTCCTAAGTTAGTTTCGCCCTCGATATAAGGGATACGAGTGGCGTCTGAGTTAAAGGTTTTGACATTTGGCATGATAGTCGTGAGCTTGTCATAAGCGGCCTTAATCTCCTCAGGATTACTGCTATTGCCAGAGTAGCCAAGGGTCAATAGCGCCATACCGAAGACTTCACGCATATCATTCATCAGCATCACCTGATTTTTGTACTCAGGACGCCATAAATCATCCCAGCTATTCACCGTCGCTGGATCAATCACGTCGCCGTTGATCGCAAGACCGGTGCTGCCCCACATATAAGGGATAGAGTATTTATTCTCAGGATCGACTTTAGTATTGGTAAAGGAGGTATCTAGATTATCAAAGTTGCTCAATTTTGATTGATCAATCTCTTGTAGTAACCCCTCATTAGCCATTTTTTCGACATAATAAGTAGAAGGCACGGCAAGATCATACTGACTTGAATCATCAAGCAGCTTGAGCTTGGCGTACATAGCCTCATTCGAGTCAAACGTGGTGTAATTAACCGAAATACCAGTCTCATCCTCAAAGCCGTCTAAGATCTCTTGCGGCATATATTCTGACCAGTTATAGAGGTTCAACGTCACATCGCTATCGGCTGCATCTTCGACTGCTGCATTATCAGCGTTGCTACAGCTAGCGAGCACCAAAGCGATTGCCGCGCTCAGTAGTACTTTTGGTGCGGCTGTCATAAAAGTGCGCTTAACTGGATGAGTAGCAGGTTTGGCAAAAAGTCCATATAATGATTGGCTCAAAGTATATCTCCTAAAGTGAATATAAATCAGCGATGTCTATTGCTATCTTTATAGTTGTTATTTAGCCTGATTTAAAGGCCATTGTCAAAATCCGCTCGCTCTAATAAAGGATGATAACCCAAAAGCCGCTAATCTAATGCGCAGTGTAGAGAATGCTAGGTATGCTATCATTGCTAAAATTTATACCAGCAGCAATAAAACGAGCAGTATTAATCTTTATAATATAACAAAGGATAAAATCATGACTCAGACGACTATACCCAAACTTCTTACCGATAAAGTCGTGATCATTACGGGGAGTAGTCGCGGCCTAGGTGCCGAGATTGCTCAGCAAATGGCAGCGGCTGGCGCGAAAGTTTGTGTCAACTATCGACAAAGCAAAGACGCCGCTGAACAAGTCGTTGCCAAGATTAAGGACGCGGGCGGACAAGCCTTCGCGTATCAAGCCGATGTCACTGATTTGACCCAAGTGCAAGCAATGGCGCAAGCAGTAATTGAACGTTTTAGCCGTATTGATGTGCTCGTCAACAATGCTCTGCCGCAGTATCAGTTTGACCCTAGCGCTGACAATACTAGCATCGAAACCGTGCAGTGGGCGCATTTTTCTCAGCAAATCGACGGTATCGTCAAAGGCGCAGTCAATACCGTACAAGCGGTGTTGCCGCAGATGAAAGCGCAGCAAATGGGCAAAATTATCAACATCTCCACCAATCTGATCTATAACCCTGTAGTGACTTATTACGACTATACGACCGCCAAATCGGCGCTGGTGGGGCTCACGCGCAATCTAGCTAGCGAGCTTGGTCCGCACGGCATTCGCGTGAACCTATTAGCAGGCGGCCTGTTAAAGACCACCGATGCTAGTAGCCTCACGACTGAGGAAGTCTTTGACTATATCGCCACCACCACGCCGCTGCGTCAGGCCACCTCAGTTGCTAACTTTGCTAACTCTGTACTGCTGATGGCGTCTGATTTGAGCGCCGCTATCACCGGTCAGTCCATCGCCGTCGATGGCGGCTTGACCATGCCTTAGCGCTTGAGGTGGATAAATATAATAATAAAAGCATTAAGATAAGAGAGATAATATGAACAACCAAAAACGCGCAGGAATCATAACGGCTTTAATTGGCCTAGTCGCTTTAATAGTCTTACTTAACGCGAGTACTTCTGCGCCTATTATTAATTGGCCAATGGAAGCTTACTTAGGGACGGTCTTTACGATTGGATGGATGACGGGCGTACCGGACTTTTTGGCTTACATTTTAGCAATTGTGGTTTTCGTGGTTGTCATTGGCGTTTGTTATAAATTGGGCAGTTGGCTTTATGATTTGGTTGTTGGACGAAGTTAAATCTTCTGAGTAATTTAATATTACTATCATTAATGTAAAGTCACTATTCACTAGATAAAATTCTGTGATGCGCTTATTTTTAAAGGCCTATAGTTATATAGGCCTTTACTTTTGTACCTTAACTCTTTAGCTACTAGTCATTTCAATATTGTTTATTACTAATTGTTTCTATATCCCATGAAAATAGTTTGTTTTCATTTCAAAATTATGATTGAATTCAAAACTTTGTTCAGAACTTAGAGTCTTACTAAGTTCTGATACTGGTCAAACATAGGATAGAAATAGTGTTTTATGCAAGAAAATGGCTCACCAAATGGCAATCCGCCAGATAATAATTTTGAGGCAAGCGCGCACAGTTCGCGTATGCAGCGTTTTTTAAAAGGGGTCGAGTGGCTCGGTAATCTATTACCGCATCCTGTTATTTTATTCGTTTGGATGTCAGTGCTGTTATTGCTGCTCTCAGCCGTCATGTCGTACTTTGGCGTATCAGTCATTGACCCAAGACCAGAGGGCACCAGTGGCCGCAGCGCTGACGGCATGATCGAAGTCGTCAACTTATTAAACGGTGAAGGCTTGGCTCGTATCGTCGAAAATCTGGTGACTAATTTTACAGGTTTTGTGCCGCTAGGTACGGTTCTAGTCGCCTTACTCGGTGTCGGCATCGCTGAACACTCGGGTATGATATCGGCTGCACTGCGAGGTCTGGTCATGAATGCCCCAAAAAAGATGGTGACCTTTACCGTCGTATTCGCCGGTATTATGTCGAACACGGCAGCTGAGCTGGGTTATGTAGTACTGATACCACTAGCAGCAGTGATTTTCCACTCATTAGGCAGGCACCCATCAGCTGGTCTAGCCGCAGCATTTGCTGGGGTGTCAGGTGGTTATAGTGCTAACCTATTATTAGGAACAGTGGATCCTTTATTATCAGGGATTACCCAAGAAGCGGCGCGTATCATTGACCCAGCTTATATCGTTGGGGCAGAAGCCAACTGGTACTTTATGATCGCCAGTACCTTTTTGATCAGTGGTTTAGGTTATTTTGTCACCGAAAAAATCGTTGAGCCAAGCTTAGGAGAATACAACCCTAAAGATGCTGATGATGCCTCAGTACTCGAGACGCAAATCGAAAAAGTCTCCGCACTTGAGAAAAAGGGTCTACTATGGGCCGGTATCAGCATGCTCATATTCTGCTTATTGCTAGCATGGACCATCATCCCTGCAGACGGTATCTTACGTAACCCAGAGA
This sequence comes from Psychrobacter sp. TB15, assembly GCF_000511655.1. NCBI lineage: Bacteria > Pseudomonadati > Pseudomonadota > Gammaproteobacteria > Moraxellales > Moraxellaceae > Psychrobacter > Psychrobacter sp. TB15. The sequence goes on along the minus strand of NZ_AYXN01000015.1, from coordinate 235,435 downwards.
CGGGTCTAGTATCAGGATCACCATTTCTAAAAGGCATTGTGGTCTTTATTTTCGTGTTTTTTGCGATACCAGGTTATATCTACGGTAAGATTACCGGCAGTATCAAAAATAACCAAGACGTCGTCGACGCCATGAGTAACTCGATGAGCTCACTGAGCATCTATATCGTTTTGGTGTTCTTTGCTGCACAGTTTACCGCGTTTTTTAAATGGTCAAACTTAGGCTCGGTAATGGCGGTATCTGGCGCGACTTTCTTAAGTGATGTTGGCCTAACTGGACCGCTGCTATTGGTTGGTTTTATCCTGATCTGTGGTCTGGTCAACCTTATGCTCGGCTCAGCGTCAGCACAGTGGGCAGTGACAGCACCTATCTTTGTACCTATGCTGATGCTCACAGGCTACGCGCCAGAGATGATACAGGCGGCGTACCGTATTGGCGACTCAACCACTAATATTATTACGCCGATGATGAGCTACTTTGGTCTTATTTTGGCAGTGGCTATTCGCTATAAAAAGGACACTGGGGTCGGAACCTTAATGGCAATGATGCTACCATACTCGATGGCATTTTTGATGGGTTGGACTATTTTGTTCTCGATTTGGGTATTTGTACTGGGTCTACCTGTTGGGCCTGGTGCAGAGACATTCTATCCTGCTAGATAAGCTGGTTTTATCGCTACGGTAGCAGGATTGGCAATAGCTATCTGTGTAACACTAAAAACCCTTGTCAGGTTATGGCAAGGGTTTTTTTTAGTACTCACTATCTATGGTACTTATGAAGTAACCTTTAGCGCCAAGCGCTCAAGCACCGACTGAATCCCGCGCTCCTCAATAGTGCCTGTGACAAAATCGGCGCGCTCAATTAAGGCAGGTTGTGCATCTCCCATAGCGACGGCAAAGCCCACCAAATCGAACATCTCTAAATCATTAAAACCATCACCAAACGCCATGCAGTCTTGAGCGTCCACACCATAATACGCGCAAACATCGAGGATACCGCGCGCTTTTGATGCATCTATCGGCAAGATATCCGCGCCCGTATTGTGCCAATGCACCAGCTTGAGATCATCCTTAGCAAAGTCCACCTCTTGCATTTTTTCCAGTTGGTTATTAAAGAACACTGAGCATTGATAGACTTCATTGGTTTGATAATAATTAGGGTCGACGATAGAGTTCGGCGTGCGCGCATTAAATTCGCGCAGGCGCTCGTTTTCATCCGACCATGAAATATGCGTCGCCGAATCAAACTTGTGGATGAGATTGCTCGCTTGGCACAGATGAACGATTTTTGCGGTTTGCTGATCGGTCAGCGGATAGTGACTGATTCTGCCACTTTTATCGAAGCTGTATTGACCATTCATACAGATAATCGCGTCTAGTACATCCGCTTCTAGCAGCGCTAAAATGTCAGGCGGCAATATGGCTTTGGAGCGGCCGGTTGAGATGACAAGTTTGATATCGCTATCCGCTAGCGCCTCTAGTGTCGCTTGATTGGTTTTATCGATAATGCCCGCGCGGCTCAAAGTATCATCAATATCGAAGAAGATGATTTTTGGCGTTGGGATTTTACTGGTTGCCTGTGCGCCGCTGGCCTTAAATTCGGTAAACATAGTTATCCTGGTCCCTATTGTTGTAGTAAGGGCTGATGCTAAAATCGCCCTAGTCGTTGCGACTGTTTAAATAAAATCAGCTAGCCAATGCAATAAGCATTATCTGCAATTTTCACTTAGACTAGAACTATTTTAGCGATCAGCAGTGCGCATTTGTGAATGTTCAACACGCCCTAATTACCTTTGTCTAATAGCGCTAAAAACTCATTGGCATTTTTTAAGTGCTGTTTTTGCTGGTCGTTATCCATCTTATCCCACATCGATAGTAGCATGCCGATACGCGGATTTTTCTCAAAAAAGTCGCGATGCACATACATAAAGCGCCAAAACAGGCCGTCCCATATCGCCGCCCACTCAATCAGCTCGCCTTTGCACTTGGTCTGATAATTGCTCATTTTATTAATATAGTTACTACCGCTAATATAAGGTTTCGTCGCCATCAGGCCACCATCAGCAAACTGACTCATGCCATAGATGTTGGGCACCATCACCCAATCATAGCTATCGATAAATAGCTCCATAAACCACTGATAGACTTCATCAGGGTCAAACTCACAGAGCAGCATAAAATTGCCAAACACCATCAAGCGCTCAATATGATGCGCGTATCCCGTCTTCAGCACTTTTTTAATCGTGGTATCAATCGGTACAATTCCGGTATCGCCCGTATAAAAACTCGGCGGTATCTTACGGGTAAAACCCCAAAAGTTACTCGTGCGCTGCTTGCGACCGATAGACTCATAGAGTCCATACATAAACTCGCGCCAACCAATAATCTGACGGATAAAACCCTCTAAAGAGTTCAGCGGAATCTCGTATTCTTCGCTGACCTCCAGCGTGCGCGTTACCACTTGCTCAGGGGTGAGCAGTCCGGTGTTGAGCATCGGCGTCAAGATACTGTGATGCAAAATGTGCTCATCGGCGACAATAGCGTCCTCATACTTGCCAAACTCCTTAAAGCGTATCGCTAAAAAGTCCTCAAGCCATTCTTCTGCCTCATCATGCGTAGTCGGATAACGAAAATCGACATTGGCCTCGCCATAATGCTCGCTAAAGTTATCTTTGACATACCCTAGCGCTTCCTCGTAACGCTCAGTTAACTTAGGAAACTTGATTGCAGGCGGCGTCTGTTTGCGCGGGTATTTTTTGCGATTATCCCTATCGAATGACCACTGTCCACCAATCGGCTCTTCTTCGTCATCAATCAGAATCTTTTCACGTTTGCGCTGCTCCATATAGAAGTCGTGATGAAACAGACGAGTATCGCGAAAAAACTCACAATACACAGGCAAAGGGTTTAAGAACATCGGCGTCGGCGACACATCAAACTCGATATCAGCGTCCAATATCGCCTGTTGCACGTGCATGCGTAACCAGTCATCGACTAAGTCAATACAGTAAATTTTTTTGATGGATTGATCATTATCTGGTTCATCCTTGTGACTTATAAAGCTCGCAATCAGCTTGCGGCAATCGCTATGCTCATGTACTGAATCTACATAGTGCACCGTCTTACCCGCATTTTTTAATGTCTGCTCGTAGGCCTTCATACTCGCGCGGTGCAGCACTAGCTTTTGCTTATGAAACGGATACTGAGTAAAGTATAAATCCTCCTCAATGAGGTAGCACACGTCCTGCCAAAGCGAGGTATCAGCAAACAGTTGATGCGGAAAGATAAGGCTAATACATTTACTCATAAGTTAAGCCTACTTTGATAAATTCCGTTTATTATAAAGGAGCGATTGCAGCTTTGTCAGGGTGGATTATGTTATTTATCAGGCGTCTATACAGCGCTTATCGCTTTATTGTTATCGATATTAGAAAGGTGTTTTGCTCAGCTAACCCTATCAATCAAAGAGTAAAATTACCATATAACTCAGTATCGACCCCATAATAAATTAGGATAACTCAATGACCTTATCTGCCAATAATAAGACAAGTCAGCAGGCTTTAGACGATAATCTATTTAGTCTGGCTCCAAGGCATCCTGATAGCCGCTTGGAGACGGATTGGTTGTTTTTATATAATAAGCTGCCGCCCGATCAGTGGTTTGGCGCGGACTACGCTTATAAGACCTCAGGTTGGCTTAAGGTACATACCAATATACGCAAACGCCAACGTATTCTTGTGCAAATCAGCGAAGCTTATATCAGCGGCGAGTTTGACTGGAGCGAGTACCGCTCACAAATATTGAAACGCATCAATATGCATGTGCTCAAACTGCATCAGCACCACGGGGTGGAGGACGAAGGGTTTTTCCCAGAGTTTGTCAGCATGTACCCCAAGCTCGCACCTGCCTTTGAGATATTAGGCCATGATCATGAGTATCTTAATGAGCTGCTCGATAAGTTACAAATTCAAAATGATCAGCTGGCGAGAAGTGAGATAGAGGATAAAGCGCTGGCTGAAGAGCTACATAAAACGCTAGTCAAAGTGACCGCTTTACTGCAGCAACATCTCACGGATGAAGAGGATTTGGTGATTCCGATTTTGGGGTTACGGCAGGGGTAGGGGTTGATTTTCGGCGGTGAAAATTATCCTTAGTAGCTTCTCCCGCCTTACGCTTGTATCTGCTTACCCGCGCGAGACGAGGGCTACGGTTTGGGGTGTCTCCTGCTCTGCGAGCCACCCCAAAACCTAGCCCTCACAACTCGCCCAGCTCAGCAGGATACCGCTACAGTCGGGGCTAGCGGTGAGCTTATGTTCTTTTTGATATTCGTCGTGGTTGGGGTTTTACTTGTAGGAAAATCATAAGATGAGTTAGTAGTAGGGTGCGCCACGCGCACCATTTTCGAGTGTTATCGGTACGCGTGGCGCACCCTACGCAAACTAATCTCGATGCTCCCAAACAACCGCAATCTTAGTAGCCAATATATCCTCTAATTCTTTTAATATTTCTGAACGAATGGAAATGGTTTCATTAATGTCGCTTTCAAACTCTTCATCTTCATTGTCATCTAATTGCCAAAATTTATTAGTCGCTACAAAGTCCCCAGCGGTCATCATGAACGGGCTAGTAATAATAATGTCTGAATGCGTCAGTTGTAGATTTTCAACTGTATCAAAATAGGGTTCATGTTCACATTCGATAATATTTTCGTCAAAAAGTGAAAATGCTTCTTCTTTTTGTTCGTCAGTTAAAATATGTTCTTGGTCTTTGATATAAATAAAAACATGTTGTTCACTCATAATATTCTCCCAGTAAGCGTAGGCTGGACTTTTAGCCTAGCTTTATAAAACTTAAATAAATAAACCCCAGACTACCCAACCTCAACCGAACTCACATTCTGAAAGCCTCTTGGCAACTGACCACCACGATTACCACGCGTGCCCGTATAATTCGCCAAATCCATCGGCTTTAAAGTCACATGACGCTTACCCGCAGTAATGATTAAGCTGTCTTGCAAGCTTAGCGGCGTGATAGCTAATACCTCTTCATCGCCCTTAAGCGTGATCATTTTATTACCCTTGCCGCGCGCTTGTTCCGGCAAGTCATCGAGTGCAAAGATTAATAAATAGCCAGCATTCGTCACCACCGCGACGTGATCAGGAGTGACTTTTTCTGCGTTATCTTCACTACTCGTTGTATTAGCGTCGATACGAGCTACTGGCAACAGCTGACTGTCGGCGGCCAGATTGATGATCTTTTTACCCGCTTTTTGATTGCTATCAAGATTAGCTAACGTATTGATAAAGCCATAGCCGTTAGAGCTGGCGAGGATGATACGCTGATCGTCGCTACCCGTGAGTAGCTGCTCAAAGCTTGCGCCTGCGGGTGGTTTGAGTACGCTGGTCAGTGGATCACCTTGACCACGCGCCGAGGCGAGGTTGTGCGCGTCAATACTATAGCTACGTCCTGTGCTATCGAGCACGTAGATTTTCTCATTTGATTTACCGCGCACATACGCTTGATAGGCGTCACCTGAGCGATAGCTCATGCCTTGAGGGTCGACCTCGTGACCTTTAGCCGCGCGTATCCAGCCCGCTTTGGAGAGTATCGCGGTAATCGGCTCGCTTGGTATCAGATCCGACTCTTTAAGCGCTTGGGCTTCATCGCGCTCCATCAGTGGCGACATACGCTCGTTACCGTGCTCTTTCATATCCGCTGTCAACTCATCAATCATTAGACGAGTTAAGCTCTCAGGATTATCAAGATACTCTTGTAGTTTGGCGCGTTCTGCTTTGAGTTCGTCTTGTTCACTACGTAGCTCAATCTCCTCTAATTTTGCCAACTGACGCAAGCGAATGTCCAAGATAGCATTGGCTTGGATCTCGCTGAGATTATAATCTTGCATCAAAGTTGCTTTAGGATCGTCCTCTTCACGGATAATGCGAATGACTTCATCAATGTGCAGATATGCGATGAGTAAGCCTGCCAAGATATGCAAGCGCTTATCGATTTTATCTAAGCGAAACTGCACGCGGCGGGTGACTACTGAGCGGCGACTCACTAACCATTCTTCTAGGATTTCTTTTAAGTTTTTGACCTGCGGCTTACCGTTTAGGCCAATCATATTCATATTGACGCGGTAATTACTCTCAAGATCGGTACTAGCGAATAGATGACTCATCACCCGCTCGACATCGACGCGGGTTGATTTGAGCTCAAGCACAATGCGGCAAGGGTTTTCGTGATCGGACTCATCGTGGATATCGACGACCCAAGGCAGTTTTTTATCCGTCATTAAGCGGGCGATTTGCTCTTGTATTTTATTGCCTGAGACTTGATAGGGCAGCGCATCGATAATGACGAGGTTTTTTTCTTTGGGATCGATATGGAAGGTCGCACGCATCTTATAGCTACCGCGCCCGCTTTCATACATCGCCTGCAAGTCTTTTTTACTAGTGATGATTTCAGCATTCGTCGGTAGATCAGGCGCGGGTATGGATTGCGTCAATTGCTTAACCGAGAGACCTGGATTTTTGAGCAAGCGAATAGCCGCGCGCACCACTTCGTTTAAGTTGTGCGGCGGAATATCGGTGGCCATACCGACGGCGATACCTGTCGTGCCATTTAACAAGATATTAGGCAGACGCGCAGGCAAGGTCACAGGCTCTTGCAAGGAGCCATCGAAGTTATCCTGCCAGTCAACCGTACCTTGGCCTAGCTCAGCAAGGAGCGTATTGGCATAAGCGGACATTTTGGCTTCGGTATAGCGCATGGCGGCAAAGGATTTGGGGTCATCAGGGCTACCCCAGTTGCCTTGGCCGGTGATCAGCGGATAGCGATAACTAAATGGCTGCGCCATCAGCACCATCGCTTCATAACAAGCGCTATCACCGTGCGGATGGTATTTACCGAGCACGTCACCGACGGTACGCGCCGACTTTTTGGGTTTTGCGCTCGCTTTGAGTCCCAGCTCGCTCATCGCATAGACGATACGGCGCTGCACAGGTTTGAGACCGTCAGCGATATTGGGCAGGGCGCGATCCATGATGACGTACATGGCGTAGTTGAGATAGGCTTGTTCAGTGAATTCAGCGACAGAGCGGCTGTCCATCGGCTCACTCGCTAATAGGGTAGGATCATTATCTATAATATCAGGCATAAATTAAGGTTCGCTTGTTAACAATACTTTTAATAGGTTTAAAAATAATCGGTTCAAAAAGGGGTGGTATCAATCAATGTTAAAGCTAATACAGGCATAATATAGCTGTCGACTGCGTTTAAAGAATGTCTCAAACAAAGGGTTAGTGTGATAATACTGCTATCGTAAAGCAAATACTGAGAATTAAAAAGGTCTATAAGCAACAAGGCGACAGGCCATGACGCCTTTGTTTTATAGATCGTTAATTCGTAAACCGATTCATTTTATACGTGGATTTTATACTAGCAGTTCAGTAGTATAAATAAAGGCTTATCCCTAATCACAAGGATGTTATTTATGTCACCTTTTTATCACCATCGCTTGCGCTCACACACCGTGACCACGAAGACTTTAGTCGTCAGTATTTTAGCAGCTTTAAGCCTAAGCGCTTGTAGCTCACAGCAAAGCGTCATGACGGCTAGCGACAATAGTAGCCGTGTCATAGAAAGCGAAGCTGGATTAATTGAAGCACCAGTTGTCGTATCAGCGCCAGTGGCCCAAAACAGTAAAAGGTCGCAAGTGCCAAGTCCATCTATAAGCCGCGCCAATACACTTTATGATATCTCCTCAGGGCCAGCGGTTATTAGGCCTGCGCCTATCGTCGTGGTAGAGCCAGCTGGTGATAACTATCAAAAAAACATCGCCAATCCCATCAACCGTACTTTAGACAATCCGGTAGCGACTTTATCCATCGATACGGACACCGGTAGCTATAGTAATGTGCGCCGCTATCTCAACGAAGGTCAGCTGCCGCCTGCCGACGCGGTCAGAGTCGAGGAGATGATCAATTATTTTCCTTATGATTTCTCTAACAGTCAGCGTTTAGGGCAAGCGCCGTTTGTAGTGGAGACTGAGATTGTCGACTCGCCTTGGGATAGGGTCGATCAGGCCAATCAAATCCTCAAAGTCGGTATCAAGGCCATCGATCCGGCCCAGTACACTCGTAGCGCCAGAGCACAGCTACCAGCAGCCAACCTAGTGTTTTTGGTCGATGTCTCAGGCTCTATGAGATCCTCTGATAAATTAACGTTGGCCAAAGCCACGTTAAACTTACTCGCCAAGCAGCTGCGGGCGCAGGATACTATTAGTATTGTCACTTATTCAGGCAGCACCCGAGTGGCACTTGCGCCGACTAGTGGTAGCGAGACGGCGACGATTCAAGCAGCGGTGAATAGCCTAAAGGCGGCAGGCTCGACCAATGGTGAGGACGCGCTAAAACTGGCTTATGAGCAGGCGAGCAAAACTTTAAAAGAGGGTAGTATCAATCGCATCCTTATGCTGACTGATGGCGATTTTAATGTGGGCATCAGCGACGTCGATGAGATGATGGATTTGGTCAAAGCCAATCGCGATCGCGGTATCTCCTTATCGACTTTAGGCTTTGGTCGCGGTAATCTCAATGACTATATGATGGAACAAATCGCTGATAATGGTAATGGCAATTATAGCTATATCGATAGCTTAAGCGAGGCCAAAAAGGTCTTGGATAATGAGCTAAATGCGACTTTTAATACGGTTGCAAGTGATGTCAAAATTCAGCTAGAGTTCAACCCAGCGCACGTCGATGAATGGCGCTTGATTGGCTACGAGAATCGTCTGCTAGCTGAGCAAGACTTCAATAACGATAAGGTTGATGCTGGCGAGTTAGGCGCGGGCAAGGCTGTAGTCGCGCTATTTGAAATCACACCTAGAGGTGAGAAGGGCGCAATTGCTCCGCGCCGTTATGCTAATAATACCCAAGCTTTAGCGAATAACAGTAATAATAAGGATCTGGGCTTCCTCAAGATTCGCTACAAGGCCACCCCGCAAGCCTCCTCAAAGTTGCTTGAGCTGCCAATTACTACAGTCAATAAAAGAGTCTCCTTAATGAGCGCGCACCCTGATACTCAGTTTGCGGTAGCAGTAGCAAGCTTTGGACAGCGTTTGCAACAAAGCCCATATATCAATGATTGGCAATATAGTGATAGTACTCAGCTTGCCAACCAAAGTCTCAGCTATCAGACCGTTGACGATGCTAATGGTTTACGCCGCGGCTTTGTCGAATTAACACAGCTTGCTGAAGCGCTACAACCGGCAATTAATAAACAATAGTGGTTAAAGTAGAGACAATAACTGCTAAAAAATAGCGTCATTGATAGATGAGAGATTTTAAGAACAGTGATTTGAGAAACTTTAGTTGGCTAGATAGTGACGCTTAAACCATTAATGTATCAGACAGGCTTTTGTCGCTCATGAATACTTTTGCTTTAAAATAGTAACCGTCAAGTCATTTTGCACACGCAAGTAACATTCTTTTGTATTGAGTAGTCTATACAAAGTGTGTATGTTAAGGGTTACGCGGGTGCCCGATCAATTATTTTACCCTTTACTATATTATTAGGAGCAAGAAGATTATGGAAAATCAAGTAAACCCAACCCGTAATGACAACCCAGTTTGGCTAAAAACGTATGAAGAGCTTGGGCTCACTTATGATATCAATATGCCGCCCGAAAACAGCTCACTTATCGATATCTTTGAAAACAGTTTTAGCAAATTTAGTAATAGAACCGCTTTTATTTGCATGGGCGCGTCGATTAGCTTCCAAGAAGTAGACGAATATAGCAAGCAAGTCGCTGTTTATCTGCAGTCGTTAGGACTAACAAAAGGCGATAAAGTAGCGGTTATGATGCCGAACATCTTACAGCTACCCGTGACGGTCATTGGCGTGCTGCGCGCAGGTCTCACCTTAGTCAACGTCAACCCTCTATATACCACCTCAGAGCTTGAGCATCAGCTGACAGATTCAGATGCCAAAGCACTGATTATGGTCGAAAACTTTGCCAAAACGTACCAAGATATCGGCCGTGATGTCGTCGACAATGTCGTCATTACTGGTATGGGCGATATGATGGGTACGCTCAAAGGCTTTATGGTCAATACTGTCGTACGTCACGTCAAAAAAATGGTCCCTGACTACAATATCAGTAATAGCGTTAGCTTCAAAAACATGCTGAAAAAGAGTCCAGCCCGTAAGTATAAGCGTCCAGACGATATTACCCTTAACGATATTGCTGTTCTACAATATACCGGCGGTACCACTGGGGTCGCTAAAGGCGCTATGCTCACGCACAAAAACTTAGTCGCAAACTTAGTACAAAGTAATACTTTCTTAGGCAGTGCCTTTGATGAATTCGATAAGCGCGGCGAGCAGCCTGTCATTATGACTGCCCTGCCGCTGTATCATATTTTCTCCTTTACCGTCTGCGGTATGTTCGGGATTTATCGTGGTTGTATTGGTCTATTAGTACCAAACCCGCGCGACTTAGACAGCCTGATGAAAGCTTATGAAGCCAATCCGCCTTCGTTCTTCCCAGCGGTCAATACTTTGTTTAACGCGCTTGCCATCAATGAGAAGTTCAAAGCGATGGATCATAGCAAGCTGCTTGTCTCTATGGGCGGCGGTATGGCAGTACTCAGCTCAACCGCTGAAAAATGGCGTCAAGTGACCGGCAATATTATCTTGCAAGGTTATGGTCTGTCTGAAACTTCTCCGGTATCAACCGCCAATCCGATCAACAGTACCACTTTTACTGGAACTATCGGCGTGCCTATGCCAGGGACTGAGATTGCTATCATTGATGATGAGGGCAATGAGGTCGCGCTAGGCGAGCGCGGTGAGATCGGCGTTCGCGGTCCGCAGGTGATGAAAGGCTACTGGCAGCGTAAAGAAGCTACCGCTGAGGTCATGACTGATGATGGTTATTTCTTAACGGGTGATATCGGTATCATGGATGAGGATGGTTATGTGACTATCGTGGATCGTAAAAAGAACATGATCTTAGTCTCAGGCTTTAACGTTTATCCGACCGAAGTCGAAGAGGTGATGTCCGGTCATCCCAAAATCGTTGAGTGCGGCGTCATCGGTATCAACAATGGCGAGAGCGGTGAGGTGCCGAAGATCTTTGTGGTGCGTCAAGATGAGAGCCTAACCAAAGAAGAGGTACTAAAATACAGTCAAGATAACCTGACGGGCTACAAGCGTCCACGTTATGTTGAGTTCATCGATGAGCTACCAAAATCAAACGTCGGTAAAATCTTGCATAAAGATCTGCGCGATATGGAAGCCAAAAACAACGCTTAAGCTAAGGGTAGCTGGCGAGTGATAAGCGGCTAATGATGGCAGCTTAAAAACCACAGATATTGAATATCTGATACCGAAAAACACAGATAAGGTAGCCATAAGCTGCCTTATCTTTTTTTGTGGCATTTTTCTTTGTGTCACAGGGTCTTGCTTAGCAATAGAGAATTTTTAGCAAAAATGCTATAGTCGCTAGCACTAGAATCCAGTAATTTTACTAAATAAAGAGTGCTTTTTGACAATGACATTCTAAATATCCCCTTAAATTGAATCATTTAGGACCACTTATGACTGAGAATAACAAGACTTCATCGCCTGCCATCCAAAATGAGTTTCCAACGATACCGGACATCCCAAGCGATAGACCTTGGCTCAATGCTTATGAGCGTTATGGCATTGACGCTACTATCGATATGCCAAAAGACGATACGTCGCTGCTTGATGTTTTTGAGCGCAACTTTCGCCGCTATGGCAAAAAAACCGCTTATATCTGTATGGGTGCGTCGATCAGCTACAAGCAGCTTGATCTCTATAGTCGTCAGATTGCCAGTTATTTGCAGTCGCTTGGTCTCCAAAAAGGCGATAAAGTCGGCGTGATGATGCCTAATATTTTGCAGTATCCTATAGTCGCGCTTGGTATCATTCGCGCAGGCATGACCTTAGTCAACGTCAATCCTCTTTATACTAGCCGCGAGCTGTCGCATCAGTTGCATGACAGCGGCACTAAAGCGTTATTTATCGTTGAAAACTTCGCGAAAACTTATCAAGAAGCGGAGGATAAAGGTCAGGTTGAGCACGTTATCGTCTGTAAATTGGGTGATATGTTAGGCACGCTAAAGGGTACAGTGGTCAATCTAGTTGCCCGCCATATCAAAAAAATGATCCCTTCTTACAATCTGCCCAACAGCACCTCATTTAAGCAAGCGCTGAATTCGGTATCAGCCAGCAAATATCAGCGTCCTAAGCTCAATCTCAGCGATGTGGCGCTGCTGCAATATACCGGCGGCACAACAGGCGTGGCCAAAGGCGCAATGCTATCGCACGGCAACTTAGTCGCTAACATGCTACAGATCAGCGTCCTTATGAATAGCGCTTTTGAGGATGATGCCAATAGCGATGATGTGATTTTGACCGCGCTGCCGCTGTATCATGTGTTCTCCTTTATGGTCTGTGGTATGTACGGTATGTATCAAGGTTACACAGGCTTACTGATTCCTAATCCGCGTGATCTCGATGGCTTGATCAAAGAGATGGATAAATATAAGCCTTCGTTTATTCCTGCCGTCAACACTTTATTCAACGGTCTTGTGCATCACGATGATTTTGCAAAATTGGATTTCTCTAATCTAAAAGCGGCTATCGGTGGCGGCATGTCGGTACTACCAAGCGTCGCTAAAGAGTGGCACAAGGTCACAGGTTTACCTATTGTAGAAGGCTATGGTCTGTCCGAAACCTCGCCAGTAGTGGCTTTTAACCCCATGACTATTGCCAAATTCACTGGCAAAATCGGTATTCCGGCTTCAAACACTGATGTCGTGCTTATCGATGAGGATGATAATGAAGTGGCAATCGGTGAGCGCGGGGAGATCTGCGTAAAGGGCCCGCAAGTGATGATAGGCTACCAAAACCGTCCTGATGAAACCGCAGAGACCTTTACTAAAAACGGTTATTTAAAAACTGGCGACATCGGTATTATGGATGAAAAAGGCTTTATCAAAATTGTCGATCGCAAAAAAGATATGATATTGGTCTCAGGATTTAACGTCTATCCGAACGAGATTGAAGAGGCGATGAGCGAGCATGCAGCGGTAAAAGAAGTCGGCGCTATCGGTGTGCCAAATGACGAGCGCGGCGAAGACCCAAAAATCTTTGTAGTCAAAAAAGGCGATGTCACCGAACAAGAGCTTATCGATTTTGGTAAAAAACAACTGACCGGCTACAAGCGTCCTCGTCATGTACAGTTCGTTGATGAGCTACCAAAATCTAACGTCGGTAAAATCTTACGTAAAGAACTGCGTAAAATGGAAGGTTTAGAATAAACAATAGGGGTTAGTGCTGAGTATTTATAACACCCAAAATGCTTATACCAGCGTATGGCGCTGCGTCAATCTTGCTATTGGCGCGCTGCCACGTTAGGATATCTTCTATATTTTACAAGGGCTTTTATAACCTTGTTCCAACTCTACCTTAGGATACTATATGCGTAATGACAACCGCGAGCTTGATCAACTTCGTCCAATCAGCTTTGAGCGTCACTATACCAAACATGCTGAAGGCTCGGTGTTGGTTAGCTTTGGCGATACCAAAGTGCTTTGTACTGCCAGTGTCGAATCCGGCGTACCGCGTTGGCTAAAAGGTAAAGGCAAAGGCTGGGTCACTGCCGAATATGGCATGCTGCCACGCGCGACCAATACCCGTAACCAGCGCGAAGCGGCTCGCGGCAAGCAGTCTGGTCGCACCCAAGAGATTCAGCGTCTAATTGGCCGTAGCCTGCGCGCGATGATCGATCTGAGCAAATTAGGTGAGAATACCATCTATCTTGATTGTGATGTGCTGCAGGCAGATGGCGGCACGCGTACTGCTAGTGTCACAGGCGCTGCAGTTGCGCTGATTGATGCGTTAGAGAGCTTGCAGAAAACCAAAAAGCTCAAAGCCGATCCGCTGATTGGTTTGGTCGCTGCAGTGTCAGTCGGCATGAAGGACGGTCAAGCTTATCTAGATCTTAATTATGAAGAGGACTCTAATTGCGATACCGACTTGAACGTGGTGATGACGCAAAAAGGTGAGTTTATTGAGCTACAAGGCACTGCTGAGGATAAGCCATTTACCCGCGCGCAGGCTGATGATATGTTGGCACTAGCTGAAAAAGGCATCAGCGAGCTAGTCGACTTACAAAAAACAGCGTTAGGCTGGTAAGGTATTTAATTAGCTAGAGGGTTATGCTAGGGCGTGTCCCTAATGATCTTCTAGCTACGGGCCAAATACGAGTTGTTTTATTATTCTGTGACAGGTTGTCTCTATGCTTAAGTTGACTGATGACGGTGCGAAGATTAGCTTGCAAGGACAGCCGCCTAGCGGTGATAATGGGCTATTTTGGTTTGGCTCAGCACTGTTGGTTGGCGCAGTTGGCGTGGCGATGGCGATGAGCCTACTGCCTGAGCGCCTCTCTATCGGCGCGTTGGCTTTGCTTATTATCGGTAGTTTTTTCTTTAACAGGCAACGTCAGCAGCGCAAAAAACAGCTCAGCGGCGTCATCAGCAGTGGCGTGTTATGGGTGCGCGCAGGCGAGTTGGTCCATGATAGCAACGGCAAGCGCGACTCTATTCAGCTCAGCGAAGGGGACAAAGTCACGCTATTTGGTGAGCAAATCCAGATCTTAGATGCTGATGATAACCGCAAATACCATATCAGCGGCTTTGACAGTGTGCAAGAAGCGAAGGCGGCGCAAGCAATATTGCAAGGTCAAGCGCTGAGCAAACGCCATGTCAATATTAAGATGCAGGACAGCGCTGATTAAAGCACTACTCTTCGCTATATATGAGCTACTATCTAATTTTTAATACCTTTTGTCATCTAATTGGTGCTGATAATGCTTGCAGCTTCCTAGCTAAATGGTTTATAACTTATAACTGATATCAAAGTTTGATAGTTACTATTTTGCTAGGGAGTCGGTCATGTCGGGTTTGTCTATGAGCGCAAAGCTGCGTTTGGGTAATCAGTCGCTTTTAACAGCGGGGATGCTTGTCTTTATGGCGCAAGCTCACGCGGACAGTATGAGCGCTCTTATCGCCCAAAAATCAGCACAGGCTAATGTCCGCTATACGCCCTCGTATTCAGCAGCACCCGCTGCTACAGTGAGCACTCGCTCTACTATAAAACGTGCGCGTCCTCACACAGCTACTCGCTCTACTAGTTATTCTTATCCGCAGCCCTTCTATCAGCCGCCACAAGTCTTGCCAGCGTTTTTATCCGGCAGTTATGATAATGTCGATAGCCAATATTTACCGATACTTAGCCAAGCCGAGAGCCAAAGCAGCACGGCCGCGCGCGAGGTCATCAGTACCGCACGCACTATGGCGCTCAATGAGCGCGCTATTATTCAAGGTGGCTGCTGGGACTACTTAGATGCGGTGTTTAAGCGGGCAGGGGTGACTCGCGATACCGTCCATAAAGGCGTCTATCGACAAGGCCCGTATGCTGCGAGTCACGAGATACAAGCAGGAGATTGGCTGTATTACATTAATCATGGCTATAACGGCGTCGAGCACAGCGGCCTGTTTGTCGGCTGGGTCGATGAGTCCGCTAAGCAAGCGCTGATGCTCAGCTATGCCGGTGAAAACCGCCGCGAGCCTGCGCGTTATAAGGTTTATGACCTCAGTAACGTTTATCAAATTATGCGTCCAACCATATAGCTTAGTTAGACTATAATCACATCTAATGATCAGACATAAAAAAGCGTCTGCAGCTTATAAGTTGCGGACGCTTTTTAAATAATAGCCGTGAGCTAGCGTGCTAAAAGGGCTTGACCACTACTAAGATAACAATAATCACTAAGCCAAGGACAGGCACTTCATTGAATCCGCGCCAAAACTTATGGCTTTTGTATTGCGGCTCATCAACAAGTTTTTTACGATAAAAACCGCAAGCGCCGTGATAGGCTGAGAGTAGAATCACTAGTAGTATTTTGACATGCAGCCAGCCTTGGGTTTTGTAGACCTCCCAGCCTAGTCCCACCATCCATAGGCCAAATATCCAAGTGGCGATCATCGAGGGGGTCATAATACCGCGATATAGCTTGCGCTCCATTATCACAAAGCGATCTTGGCTGATTTTGTCCTCACTCATCGCATGATAAACAAACAAGCGCGGTAAGTAGAATATCGCAGCAAACCAGCACACCATAGAGATGATATGCGCCGCTTTAATCCAGTTAAAATAATCTGCCATAACTTACTCTCTAAACCTTTTTGTTAATGCTCTGATGTCTGATGCTTTATGCTGATGTTTACTAATGTCAAAGCGGCTTACTCAGTGAGTAACACCTCGGAGCGCTGACCGCTTGCCGCATCTAAGACTGTAACGACTTTTGGCGCTCTAGGCGCTGCTATCTGCGCAGTTAAACCCAGCTCTTGCATCAATCGGTTGTCATTGGCTTGACTGGCGTTACCTGTGGTTAATAGCTTATCACCATAAAAAAACGAATTGGCGCCCGCCATAAACGCCAATGCTTGCTCGCTATCTGATAAGCTCTCACGTCCCGCTGATAGCCGCACGTAGCTCTTCGGGCAGCAGATACGCGTCACCGCAATCGTACGAATCCACTCCAGTACGGGCAGCTCGCCCTCGCTTAATACCTTGTCACCGAGCGGTGTGCCTTTGATAGGCACTAATAAATTGACCGGGATAGATTCCGGCGCTTTTGGCATCTTGAGCAGCTCATGTACCCAGTCGATCCTATCGTCACGGCTCTCACCCATACCGACGATGTTACCACTACAGACATGAATGCCTGAATTACGCACATGATCGATAGTCTCTAATCTGTCATCATAGCTGCGGGTAGTGACGACTTGATCGTAGTAACTTCTAGAAGTATCGAGGTTATGATTGTAGTAATCAAGCCCCGCATCAGCTAATTGGCTCGCCTGATCTGAATCGAGCATACCCAGAGTCATACAAGTCTCAAGCCCTAACGCTTTGACCTCTTTTATAAGCTCTATCACGTAGGGCATATCTTTATGACTAGGGTGCTTCCAAGCCGCTCCCATACAGAACCTTGATGATCCGCTAGCTTTGGCGCGTTTGGCAGCGGCAAGCACTTTATCTACTGCTAAGCGTTTTTCGGCTTGCAGTTGGGTCTTGTCACGGTGATGACCTGACTGCGAGCAATAGCCACAGTCCTCAGGACAATTGCCGGTCTTAATAGACAGTAGCGTGCTAATTTGCACCTCATTGGCAGTGAAGTTCTCTCTATGGATACTCTGCGCTTGAAGCAGTAAATCTATAAATGGCAAGTCAAATAGCGCTGCTATCTCGGCACGGCTGCGCTTTTGAACAGAAAAACGAGCCTGATTTTGGGTCGCGTCGGTTGCCAGATCAGCAGCGGTTTTAGCCGAGTGTACAGAAGTAGCCGGGACAAAACCGTTGATGTCATCTGCTTTATCATTAACCGCAGTAGGTTCTGAGATACTAAGTAATCCTGCCATCATTAATCCTTTAATTTACATGGAACGTTAGCCTCTAAAATTAGGCCATAAAAAAAGTTACGGCATCTAGTATACCGTAACCTTAATTAAAATACTTAGCGCGAGAAAACAAAGCTGTTTAGGCGCTATTTATTAGAGTTATTTGCCAAGCTTATGCTTCGCGACGCCTACCCAATGCTGTGCAAACTGCTGGGCTTTATAAGCGTAAGGCTTGGCTTTAGTGATATAAGGCTCACATTCTTCTGGGATAGTAGGTACGATATGCTTAGCAAGCTTATTGAACCACATCATCAAGCTATAATCGCCCTCAATGCTAAGCTTACCTTCTTGCACTGCAGTCATAAAGGCCGGCAGGCTACCTTTAGTTAATAGCTTAACACCGGTCATAGAGTCTTTGAATTTGATGGTCAGGTCCGCTTTTTCAGCTGCGCCGCTTTTTTGCTCAAATTGACCATTATCGAAACTAAAATGACGAGCGATGTCTGCTTCTTCGCTAGCAATTTCGATGACTACTTGGCGATCCGCCAGTAGCTGCTGAAACTCTTCGTTATCACTATCAGCAAGCATGGACAAGCGGTAGCCGACAACTGCAAGCAATACATCTAATGGATCGGACTTGATATCTAAAACAGGAACAGTAAACATAATAACACTCCTAAGGGTCAGTAAAATAAAGCGTACTCTATAGTAATTATCACTATAAGCATATATTTAAATGATAACTTATGCGTCCAATGCAATTCATTAGTAGTTGCGTAGAGGCCGTTAAGTATCGTGTAACAATAGCTCGTTGTTATACTGTTAAAAGCAGAGTTTTGAAGCTAAGGGCTACTTTTAAGACCATAAAAAATGCGCCGGAGAGTGGCGCATTTTTAACGAAAAAAACAAAGAGGTATCACTCAAATCGTGGCTGATAGTCATCATAGATAGGCGAGTGCTCGACGTAACGGGCTGCTGCGAGTGCGCGCTCTTGCTCCATCGCTTGACTGACGTCTTCATAGCGCAGAGCGCGGTATAGTACCCATGTAAATAAGGGCAGCCAGCTGATTCCCATCGCCGCTACATAGCCATGCCACTCTGAGAGCGAGGTCCAGAGCATTAGTCCACTATGTATCACCTCAACAGCTAACCAATAGGCGACGCCGCCCAATACATACCATAGTAGCCAGCGCTGCGAAGACAAGCTAATGGCGACAATGAGACTGGCTAATATACCATAACCCAACAAAGCGCTCGTATTGCCAGCCGCACTTAAAGTCTCAATACTCGCCATAGAAAATACAGTCGATAACATCATTCATCTCGCTATTCATAAGGTGAATTCCAATGACTTATTATGAAAGCAAAAAGGCAAAAGCTAAAGCGAGAAAAGTGCGGTTGCGACAACAGTTGACGTCTGTTTTTTTAGGTTTTGTATCCTTATTAGGGCGTGTTGAACATTCACAAATGCGCACTGCTGATAGCTAAAATAGTTCTAGTTTAAGTGAAAATTGCAGGTAATGCTTATTGCATTGGCTAGATTTTCGCAACGACTAGGGCGATTTTAGCATCAGCCTGCAGGGACAGGACTATTTTTTGCCGCTTTATTGATAAAAATAGACGCTTAGAACAACTAAACTTACCATTTTTATCTGCAAATCGCCTAAAAAATAGTCTCTGTCAGTGACAAGGTCGAATGTTCAATACGCCCTATTTATCGCTTATCACTTATTACTAAACATTAAAAGTTGGCGCGGGTTTGTTTGCTTTGATGTCCCCACCAAGACAGCAGTGATACTAGAACTGCGCCTAGAATCATTAGTCCTACAGTCGTTAGCCACTGCGCGCCAGTCGGGTAGTGCCAAGGCATGACATTATGAGTCGTCTCGCTATTGAGCGTACCGAGTGCATCCACTTTCCATGGCCAAACTTTGACTAAAGAGCCGGCGATAAAGCCTGTTAATAAAGCTAGAGTCGCTTGATAATACTTTGATAACAGCCACTTGAGCAGTCGGGTAAAGAGTAGCAATCCCGTCAGCATGCCTGCCATTAAGGTAAAAATAACGGTCAAATTAAAGGTATCTACCGCTTCTAGCACCGCATCATAAGCGCCCATGAGCAGTAAGATAAATGAGCCTGAAATACCAGGCAGAATCATCGCACAAATCGCAATCGCTCCGGCAAAAAACAAGTACGGCAAGCTTGGCGTAGCAGAAGATATCGGTAACTGGCTAATAAAGACTGCAATGAGTAATCCTGCGATAAATAAGCTTGCGCGCGCCGCCGTCCAGCGCTTAATCTCGCTCAATAAGATCACGACAGTAGCGACAACTAAGCCGAAGAAAAACGACCAAATAAGTAAAGGTTGATTGTCTAGTAAGTACTTAATCATGCCGGCTAAAGTGGCAAAGCTAGTCACGATACCTAATAGCAAAACCAATAAAAAAGTCGCATCAACTTGTCGCCAGACGGCAAGCAAGCCTTTGATGCCGCCATCAGCACGAAACACTTGCCAAAGACTCGGCCCAATACTACCCAAAGCGTTGATTAGGCGCTGATAAATACCCGCGATTAAAGCGATAGTACCGCCCGAGACGCCAGGAACGATGTCAGCGGCGCCCATGGCCATGCCCTTTATGTAGACACCAAAGAGCGACTTAGGTTGAGCTGATTTATCAAAGGAAGAGGCGTTAGGCCGATGGGTGGGCGGCGTATTTGGCTGCGGTGAGGGTGATGTCATTATTGACATTCCTTATAACAATGAAACAGCTAAAGAGGATTGATACACTTACGGAGGCGGCATTTAGCGTCCGAGGTACTGCGACTGCGATCTACAAACTACAAAAATGCTCATACGCTAAGCCAAGTGCTGATGTTGGCCGAGCGTGACGAGCTAAATGGACGATAAAGGAACTTGCCCCATTTTATACTTAGTAGACTTAGGACACCGGCGATAGTTCAGGATAGCCAAGCGCGTAGAGTACGCCTTCTAGTCCGGTGACATTGACTGCAGCATCGGCGCGGGCTTGGACGATAGGCTTAGCGTTATAGGCGACGCCTAAATCGGCAAGCGCCATCATCGGTAAATCATTAGCGCCATCACCCACACAGACCACTTGCGTCATCTCAATACCTAAGCGCTCAGCGGTCTGCTGAACGATGGCCGCTTTTTTATCACCATTGACGATAGGCAATTGAATATGACCGGTGACTTCGCCTTCTTCTATATCCAAAAAGTTGGCATGCACCTCATCGATACCGAGGCGCTCAGCGACATAATCAGCGAAGTAGGTAAAGCCGCCTGAGACGAGTATCGTATGATAGCCAAGAGCCTTTAGCGCAGTGATTGTAGTATGAGCGCCGGTAGAGATCTTCAGACGCGCACAAATCTCATCGAGCACTGTCGTTGGAATGCCTTCAAGCAGTGCGACTCGTCTGGCAAAAGACTCATCAAAATCGATCTCACCGCGCATAGCCGCCTCAGTGATGGCCTCAACTTCTGCTCCAATACCTGCAGTTTTGGCCAGCTCAACGATGACTTCTTGCTCAATGAGCGTGGAGTCCATGTCAAAACAAGCCAACTTGTGCGTGCGTAGCATGTGACCGATAGATAAGATATGACAGTCGACTAAATTCTCGCTATCTAAGCTTGGCGTGACTTCGTTGTCCGTACTTTCATTTTCTGAACTTTGATTATCAGTGCTTTGATTATCAGTATAGTGCTGAGCCAAGTCACGACGCAGACGGGTCGTTAACTGATCGTCGATGATATGCGCTGCGGCCACCTTTTTGGCCGGATGCATTAAGGTATCTGTCGCCGGTACTAGCAGATAGCGGAACACTTGTGCAGGGACAAACGCCGATTGAGTGGTGTCTTGTGTTTGAGCATTAGCAGCGGCGTCGCTTGTGGCGACATTGACATCAACCTCAATAAAGTTCGCCTCAGCATCTTCGGCTACCGTGACCAAATGCCAGCTTGGCTGCTCATCCACCCAAGATTGTACATAGTTATGGATATCTAGCGCCGGCACATGGGCGGGTAGCACCACAATCAAAGCAAACACCGGTAGCGACTGCAAGGCATCAAAGTCGCTCAAGCTTGTGCCACTAGGTAGCAGCGCGGCGACAGAATCGACGGCTTGTTGCCATGCTTTGCTGTCTTTTGGTAACGAGTAAGGCGTATTTTTTGGCATGGCTAAATTGTCCCTTGTATGCACAGATAAGATTAGGAATAATAACAGCTTTAGTACGCTAAGCCTATATGTGAGGCACAAACTATCTAGCATGCAAAAAAGCCTCATGGCAGACGCAAAGGTGGCCAATAGCGCTAAATAGCTCGCTAATTTAACGACAGCAAAATGGATGAAAGTTTAGGCTTAAACCTTAGAGCATTAAATTTATTATTGCCATAAACTATGATAGCCGTGATGATGATATAGTAGCTATAAGCGCGTTAGCGTTCGGCGATAAAACTGAGCTTGCCAAGCACCAGTTAGCTTATCTATAGAGCCGTTAGCCGCTACTTGACCTTATGCTTTTCCTAAAACGATCACAAAACGATAGACAGTGTCGTTTTTCATTCTTTCTTATAAAAAAGTTTACTCTACCATGACTTATTTAGCGCCGCGGCAAGGATTGTTTGCCATCATAATCTTGATTAGTTTTTGTTTGCAAACCTTACTGTTAGTCATTAGTACTGATCAGCAGTTGAGCAACAGTCGTCAGCTAAAAGGCGAGCAGATGGTCGCTCAGCTTATCGATGAGGCGCGCTTGTCTTTAGAGAATCAAGACCGGGTCAGCCTGAGCGTTATCGCCAATCGCTATACTAGTGAGCAAGATGTCACGCGATTGGTCATTAAAGATAACAACGATGAGGTGTTAGTGCCCGTAGGTAATGCGCCTATGCAACAAGGCAATACGATTAGCCAAATAGCGACTAATGGCGATGCGGTGATCGGTAGCGTCGCGCTCACCTTAAAGGACATCAGCAAAGGTGAGATTATCACCATGCAGTGGCCGTTTGTGATTGGCTCGATGATTTTGCATTTATTGCTATTATTGGTTTATAGCTATGTTGCGCGGCCGACAAAAGAGCAGATCAGCGCGCTAAGTCAAGATATAGAAGATGTGCATCGTGAGCAGTATGCGCGCCGAGCGCAGGCTCATAGCCGTTATCCTGATGAGATCAGTCAGCAAAGCGAGACTGAGGCTTATGCGCAAGCCGCGCTTGATGACAGCGCTAGTGCGTTAGCAAATACTAAAGCCGCCGCAGTCAATACGGCAACTATACATAGTGAGCTGAATGCTTATCTCAAGTCTCAGCAATCAGCGGACACTCACTCAACCGATACTCACTCAGCCAGCAGCAGTGCCGCTCAAAGTAATGAGAGCGCGGCGCGCGCTTCTAGTCCGGACCAAGCGCAGCATGACGCGGATACCACTCAAAGTCATACAACCGATATGGCAAGCGCCAAAGGGTATGATGCGGCTAAACCTAGCGCGCAGGGCTCTAGTTTATCTTCTTCTCGCACCCTTGAGACGGTAAGTGTACATATTAGCTTTCATGACGAGTACAACATGCTCGAGCTTTTAGCGCCAGAGACGCGTGTGCCTTATCTAGCCTTATGTACTCAGCTCCTGCAGCAAGCTTTGACTGAACTGTTAAAGCAGCCTTTATTATTAGGAATTAGCGCGGTCAATGAGCCGCACTTTGATGAAAATGGCGCTATAGCGGTGCTCAAAGCAGATAATAGCCACGCAAAAGTAGCACTGGCCGGAGTCATGCTAGGCAAGCTGTATTTGATGCTTAATAAAATCATTCATGATAAGCATATTGAGCTGTCTCGCTTTGCGCTACCGGCAAAAGTAGGCGTCAGTGATGAAGCGCGAGCAGAAGCGATGACTCAGCTGCTCGCGAGCGTCGGCAAAAAAGAGCAGATGCTTATATTACTGCCTCAAGTAGGTCTAAAACAGATCGCAAGCTACGTGCAGGTACAAAGCGTCAAGCGCCCAACTACAGTCTATGAGCGTGAATGTGCGATATTTGATGGAGGTAATGATGCTATGATGCAGCGCTTAGCCGATGTGCGCAACTCAGTGCTGATGACAGAAAGTGAAGCTTAAATCGCCTAGAGAATAAAAATCAGTACCGAATCAGTACCGAGATAAAATGCGCTTAATGACGAAAAGCATTGACAAGACACTTTAGAGACTTTATAAGGCATATATAAAGTGAATGATTTTGAATTTTTGGTACAAATAATAGGAGTTTGTCATGAGTGATCCTGATATTGATGATTTTGATGATGAATTTGCCGATGACGACGATGCAAAGATGGTAGAAGAGGCTGAGACCAGTGTCCGTACGCGTCTGAGCAGTTTAGAGAAGCGTCGTCTCATTGATAATTTATTAGAAGAAAAGCGTCTAGCAAAAGCGCTAAAAGACGACTTAGAAGATGATGGCGATGATGATCTCGACGACGACTGGGACGACGACTGGGATAATGACGAGGTCTAGCTCTCGCGCCCTTTGCTAAAAGGGCAACACACTGAGCTAACATAAGACAACGCTAGTCGTGCTAAGCGGATACCGCTTAATATAGAACCTCCTAATCGAGTAATAGCGTTAAAATTCGGCAGCCAAACGACAAGGAAGCGCGCCATGAGTAGCAACCCATTGAGCTTTGATCAATTACTAGATTTTTTGGATAACCAAGAGAGCCTCTACGTGCTCGATAGTATCGCCACCCATGGGTTTTTGACCGCTACGGTGATCGGTCGTCCACTGCCTAACTGGTTGGATGCGCTATTTGATGGTCAAGCGGACAAACTACCAGAGAACGTAGTAGATGGCGTAAAACGCTGGCGTCAAGCTATCCTCGCTGAGCTCAAAAATGAGCAGCCCATTGAGCTGCCATTTAACGAAGATGCGCAGGATGAAGACACGGCGATGGACTTCTCTGAGGAGTCAGATATCGTCGCTTGGTCGATAGGGTTTGTCGATGCGATGTATGCTGATGAAGCTGAGGACTGGTTTGAGAACGAAGAGACAGCTGAAGATGTCGCTGTTTTAACCTTGCCTATGGTCGTATTCAGCGGCATCGACGATGAAGATGAAGAGCTGACACAAATGCGCAGCGATGATAAGAAAATGGCGCAAATGGCCAATAGTATCGAAGGTAATTTGACTGAGCTGTTTTTATTATTTCATACCAATGATTAACAGGGCTATTCCATGACCGTGCAACTCTCCAACCTTGAGCATTTACCAGGCTATCGTATTACTGAGCGCTTAGATGTCGTCTATGGTAGTACCGTGCGCTCAAAGCATGTCGGTAAAGACTTATTTTCTGGTCTAAAAAACATCGTTGGCGGCGAGCTGACCGCTTATACTGAGCTACTAGAAGAGTCGCGCCAAGAAGCGATAGATCGTATGGTGGTCAAAGCTGAAGCGTTGGGCGCTGATGCTATAGTCGGACTACGGTTTTCGACGTCTAGTATCGCCCAAGGCGCTTCTGAGCTATTTGTCTACGGCACTGCCATCAAAGCAGTACCCGAGGAGCAGCCATCATCCAATCCGTATCCTAGCGATACGGGTTATCAGTCTTATCAAGCGCCTAATAACCAAGGCCAGCCAACAGCAACCAACCCTCCTGCAGATGACTTACCACGCTTTAATCCTTTTGGTGAGTAGTGCCTTTTCATACAATTAAGTCATACCGCTAAGCTGTCAGACTTTTATCACTAGAGATGGGTTATGAATAACTCTTTAACGCAAATGCTGATCAACTATGCGCCGCTACTGATTTTGTTTGTCGTCGGCTGGTTCTTTGGTACACGCCATGAGCGCCAGCATTTAGGACGTTTATCAGTAGCAGAAAAAGAGCTGAGTCATATTATCGTCTCAAGTGAGCGTTTTTATCGCCCCAAGTTACAAGCGAATAGTGAAGGCGAGCTTGTGCTTGGCAGCGTGGTCATCGCGCAAGACTACTTCAAAATGGTCATCGCCAAAGTGCTGAGCTTATTTGGCAAAAACTTAACCACTTACGAGACACTACTCGACCGAGCTCGCCGAGAAGCGCTCGTGCGTATGCGTACCCAAGCGCATAGCAAAGGCTATAATCACGTCTATGGTTTGCGCTTAGAGGTCACGAATGTCAATCAGCTCGGCAGTATGGTCGAAGCGATTGCTTACGGTACGGCGGTCATCAGCAGCGACAGTCTCAAATAATCCTCTGCTAGTATCAGTTGTTTCGTCGCTTCATTCATAAATCACGGTTGAACCAAACCTCTTATCTGCGACAACTACTGTCTAATCATATCCTCGTTTTTATTATTAAAAAACAAAAGCCTATTATTGACTGGCAAGTAGTCGAAACTGAGCCATGAGTTTATGCTTGTACCGTTATACTCATTTATAACGTTATTTTTCGGCCTAAATAGGTCTTCACTACATGGAAGTAGTTATGGAAAGTGTTCAGCTAGTCACCTTTGTCAATTCAGTCGTCATTCCTATTTGTCTATTTTTGATTATGATGGGCATGGGTCTGACCTTAGTCGTAAATGACTTCAAACGCGTAGTAAAATTCCCTAAAGCGGTGAGTATAGGTTTAGCCAATCAGCTTATCATGCTACCGCTTATCGGCTTTGCTCTTGCCAATATTATGCCGCTACGTCCTGAATATGCGGTAGGCGTCATGTTACTAGTGCTATGTCCGGGCGGCACCACCTCCAATCTGTTCACTTTTTTGGCCAAAGGCGATGTGGCGTTATCAGTGACTATGACCGCCATTGCTAGCGTTATTACTGTCTTTACCATTCCTATCGTACTGAGCTTTTCGCTGGTTTACTTTATGGGTGCAGGTACTGAATTTCAGCTACCTATTGTCAAAACTATGATTTCACTCTTTGTGATTACTATTCTGCCTATTAGTATTGGTATGATAATTAAACGCTATAAGCCAAAACTCGCCGACAGCTCGCAAGTGCTGGTTTCTAGATTTGGGGTAACATTTTTGGCGATGCTCGTGGTGTTTTTGAGCTATGTGCAACGCGATATCATCGTTGACGCTTTTGTGAATACAGGGCCTGTTTCGTTAATTCTTAATCTAGTTACTATGGCGCTCGGCTACTTCTCCAGTAAGCTATTAGGCTTAAACTTAGCGCAAAGAACCTCTATTACCATGGAAGTGGGACTACAAAACAGTACGCTGTCGATCTTTATGGCGCTAACGCTATTGTCTAACTATGATATGTCGATGACGCCAGCGATCTATACGCTGATTATGTTCTTCACCGCCGGCATCTTGGTCAAGGTATTTAGTGGTAAAGCCAAAAAGCAGCAAGCAGCTTATGCCTAAGCAATAAATGATCGAGACAAGGTAAAATAAAAATCTCATGACCAAGCGATAGTACTGGTCATGAGATTTTTTATAAGTAACGGTTAGCATCAGTCCCTTTAAGCAAGCCTTAGGAGACTTTTAGCGCTTGCGACCGTTAAGCCTTGCTAACTTGTTAGACTTATCCTCAGCGCTTTCTTCGCGAACTTTAGCCACATCAAACAAGAAGGTACGGTTTTTAAGCACCGCCACAAACACCACACCGCCAACAGTATTACCAGCTAATACGACTGCCAAAAATAGTAAATAATCTAATATACCCACAGTAGTGCCGTACATTAAGGCGGCGAATACTTCGATATTGCCAACGATGCTGTGATGCAGACCCAAAAAGCCAATGCTCCCTGTGATCAGTGTCACAAGGACGATGCGACTAATGGTATCGCGCGCGGAGGTCACAAGCCAGGCGGCAATGCCCATCATCCAGCCGGCGAGTACTGCGCTGCCAAAGATGACCCACCACTCAAAGCCTAAAACATGCTCGGCATAAGCATTGATAGCGCTTACGGTAAATAGATCCATATTAAGGCCTAGGCCAATCATCAAAGCGGCAAACAGACAACCGCCGACGACATTACCCGCGATAACGATGCCCCAAAGTCGCAGCAATTTATGCAAAGGCTCGATTTTATTGAGCACAGGCAAGCTCAGTAGGGAGGTTTGCTCAGTAAATAATAACGACTGTCCAATAACGACAATAATAAAGCCAATCGGATACAGTAAGGAGGACAGTACCATAGCGTAGTCATCCGGTACGACACCCTTGAGCAGGGCGAAGGCAGACAAAATCACAAAAAAGCTAATGCCAATCTCTAACCCCGCAGTAAAGGCGCTGGTAAATAACGAGCCTAACGAGCGTCCAAAAGTTTCTTTGGCATCGATGAACTGCTCGACTAAGATACTCGCTGAGCTTTTGGCTTTACTTAAGTTGTCGTCGCTAGCGACTTTTTTGATAGTTTCTTTTTCTTCCTGAGTGAACTCTTCTGGGAAGTCTTCATCGCTGAGATTTTCGGTGATATCATTGCTAGGCGCGCTATCGTCGACATCCTGTGACGAATTTTCTTTGTCAGTATTAGCATCATCTTTGACGCTGCCATCGACGTCATCATTAACTTTATCTTCGCTAGCTTCTAGAGGCTCTTTATCGGTCGCTACCGTATCAGAATCTGTACTGTTTCTCTCTATATCGTGCTGACTTTGAGAATCTAAAGTGTCGTTTGCTAAGTCTTGGGATTTATCATTATTTTGGGGCACGGCAGGCTCGCTATTTTGTATGGCTAGTAACAGTATTGTGAATATACTTAATGTTCAATGTGCTTCATTCTTAATATCTCAGTGTTAATCTTTTAGTGTCATTATTTTAGTATTAAGCCGTTGCGGTAAAAGTGATATGCTCCATTATATTTAGGTTTAGACGGATTGCTGTTGTTGATTGTTTAGGGCGTGTTGAACATTCGACCATGGCACTGACAGAGACTATTTTTTAGGCGATTTGCAGATAAAAATGGTAAGTTTAGTTGTTCTAAGCGTCTATTTTTATCAATAAAGTGGCAAAAAATAGTCCTGTCCCTGTTGTTGTCGTGAGGGCTGATGCTAAAATCGCCCTAGTCGTTGCGACTGTTTAAATAAAATCAGCTAACCAATGCAATAAGCATTACCTGCAATTTTAACGACGACTAGAACACAGCTTTGATAAACTAGTAGCGATCAGCAGTGCGCATTTGTGAATGTTCAACACGCCCTAATAAGAATTAATAATAGCGCTGAAATCTGCGCCGATAAATCACCTTAACGCTAACAAAATAAACCTATCTGCGTTAAAATCACTCTATTCGTTATTAACCCTATATTTATACCTATTTTTTACCTTCATTATTAATAAAAGACCAGGCCACTATGAGCAATTCTAATACTAACACCAACCTAACCCAGTCTATCCAAGCCGCGCTAAGCCAATTAGAGAACGCTTATAACCCAAGCGCAGTAGAAGCGGGCATGTATCAAGGCTGGGAAGAGAGCGGTTATTTTCAGCCAACCTTTGATAAAGATGAGTCGTTCTCTATCGCGCTGCCACCGCCAAATGTCACGGGCTCGCTGCATATGGGACATGGGTTTAACAACGCAATCATGGATGCGCTGACGCGTTATCACCGCATGGATGGCGACAATACGCTGTGGCAGCCGGGTACGGATCACGCCGGTATCGCCACCCAAATGGTGGTTGAGCGTCGTCTCAACGCTGAGGGTATCCGTCGCCATGATTTAGGCCGCGATGCTTTTATTGATAAAATTTGGGAGTGGAAGGAAGAGTCGGGCGATAATATTACGACTCAGATTCGTAGGCTTGGCAGCTCAGTCGACTGGTCGCGTGAGCGTTTTACCATGGATGACGGTCTGTCCAATGCGGTCAAAGAAGTGTTCGTACGTCTGTTTGACGAAGGTCTTATCTATCGTGGTAAGCGTTTGGTTAATTGGGACCCTAAGTTCCAAACCGCGCTGTCAGATCTTGAAGTCGAAAACCATGATGAAAAAGGTAACCTTTGGCATTTTCGCTATCATTTCACGGATAAAGACCTAACGACCCAAGATGGCAAAAACTATCTAGTCGTTGCCACCACCCGTCCTGAAACGCTCCTTGGCGATACTGCTGTCGCGGTCAATCCGAGCGATGAACGTTACGCACATTTAGTGGGCAAGACCATTACTTTGCCAATCACAGGGCGCATCGTTCCTATCGTCGCCGACGATTATGTCGATATTGAGTTTGGTACCGGCTGCGTAAAAATCACGCCTGCCCACGATTTTAATGACTACGAATTAGGCCGTCGTCATGAGCTGCCGCTGATTAATGTATTGGATGCCCATGCCAATATCTTGCCACAGATGGAAATCTACCCTGATTTGCAAACGCGTGAGCCTAACTTGGAGACAACGCCAAGCGACCACGCAGGCGATAGCTACGCAGGTCTCGAGCGCTTTACCGCCCGTGTCAAGATGGTAGCACAAGCGCAAGAAGAGGGCTGGCTAGATAGTATTGAAGATTACGAGCTTAAAGCGCCGCGCGGCGATCGTAGCGGCGTCATCGTCGAGCCGTGGTTGACCGATCAATGGTATGTGGCAGTCAATAAACTGGCTGGTCCTGCGATCGATGCGGTCGAGAATGGCGATATTGAGTTCGTCCCCGCGCAGTACAAAAACATGTATATGGCGTGGATGACCGACCTGCAAGACTGGTGCATCAGTCGTCAACTATGGTGGGGTCATCGTATCCCAGCGTGGTATGACGATGCGACGGGTGAGATCTATGTCGCCCGAGATGAGGCGGAAGTTCGCACTAAATATAACTTAAGTGACGATATCAAACTGCGCCAAGACGATGACGTGCTCGATACTTGGTTTAGCTCAGGACTATGGACCTTTAGTACACTAGGCTGGGCTGATCCGGCTGCCGATAAAAAGGTGCTTGAGACTTTCCACCCAACTAGCGTGCTGGTGACAGGCTTTGACATTATTTTCTTCTGGGTCGCGCGCATGATTATGCTGACCATGCACTTCGTGAAAAACGACGATGGCACGCCGCAAGTACCGTTTAAGACCGTTTATGTCCATGGTCTCGTCCGTGATGGCCAAGGACAAAAAATGTCCAAATCCAAGGGTAACGTGCTCGACCCAATCGATATCATCGATGGTATTGATTTGGAAACGCTAGTAGAAAAACGCACCAGCAATATGATGAACCCAAAAGACGCGGCGAAGATTGAGAAGCAAACGCGTAAAGAGTTCCCAGAGGGTATCCCAGCCTACGGTACCGATGCGCTGCGCTTTACCTTCACCTCCCTTGCCAGTACGGGTCGCGATATCAACTTTGATCTGAAACGCGTTGAGGGCTATCGTAACTTCTGTAATAAAATCTGGAACGCCAGCCGTTTTGTCCTCATGAACTGTGTCGATAAAGAGGGGAGCGCGCTGCCTATTGACCAAACGGCTAACCCTGACGTATGGGAATTACCAGAAAAATGGATCATGAGCCGTCTGAACTCTAGCATCAAAGACATTCATCAGCATTTCGCCCAGTATCGTCTCGATATGGTCAGCCATGATATCTATGAGTTTATCTGGAACGAGTACTGTGACTGGTACGTTGAGCTTGCCAAAGCCAGTCTCAATGATGACTCGGTGTCTGACGAGCGTAAAGCGCAAATCCGCTATGTACTACTGCACGTGCTAGAGACGGCACTACGTTTTACCCATCCAATCATGCCGTATCTGACCGAAGAGATCTGGCAAACCATTGCGCCACTGCTAAATCGCAAAAACACCGACAGCATCGTCATCGCTGACTACCCGCAAACCGATAGCGCGCTGATTAGCGAGCAAATCGAGTCTGATATGGACTGGCTACAAGAGCTGATCGCTAGCGTCCGTAATATCAGAGGCGAGATGAAACTCGGTAACGCGGTGCGCTTGCCTGTGCTACTACAAAATATCTCTAGTGAAGAAGAGCAGCGCCTATCGCGCATTGCCAATCAATTTAAGGCATTAGCGAAAGTGGAGAGCTTAACCCTTCTAAAAGACGGTGATGAGGCGCCACTATCGTCATCGAGCATGGTTGGCCAGCTACGCGTCCTTGTACCCATGAAAGGGCTGATTGACCCAACTGCTGAGCTAAAACGTCTGGGTAAATCTTTTGATAAGCTACAAAAGCAAGCCGAAGGTATCGCGCGTAAGCTAGGTAATGAAGGCTTTGTCAGTAAAGCACCTGCGGAAGTGGTCGATGCTGAGAAAGCGAAACTGGCTGAGTTAGAAGGTCAGATTAAGACTATGGCGGGGCAGATGGAGGAGTTGAAAGCGCTGTAATTAAATTATAAATATCTATAGTAATAAAAAACGCTGTCACAATAGTGATGGCGTTTTTTATTGTCTGTATGGCAATATGTCTATCGCGCATGATTCTTTGCTGCCATTCGGGGGTGCTACTGCAGGTCTAAATGCTGATGGACAGTACGACCATATTAAGGACAGTGTGATTCCAACCTTTTCTATGCCAATATTGGTATATGGCTGTTCATGTGGGTGGCGGTAGAGTGATTGTTAGGGTATGTCGTTGTTTAAGATGACTTCTTACTATCCATTCATCGAATAGTAGTCGTATTTATATGATAAAACTGAAAATTTGTGTATTATTACTTGAAAGGCAGTAAGTTAAGCTGAGTAAGGAAGGTTTCGTGAGTAAAACACCAGTGGAAGTGTCCGAGGTTTAGAAAGCCAAGCTAGCTGTAATGAAAGCGTAACAATTGAATGCGTTATAGAATAGGATGATCATACGCTTCCTATGTAATACTATTAGTACTTTATAACTAGGGAAATAAATGTGAATAGTTCTAAGAGACAATATGTATCAGAGTTTGCCCTACATTTTTACTCTAATAGATGGGTGCTCACGCCATCAAATCAACTAATGTCTGATAGCAAGATATCAGATAATGATTCCAAAGATGTTTTTAATAGTTCACATATATATTTGATTACAAAATTGCCTAAACTGTCCTTTTCTAAAGCTGAATATAGTAATGAAAATCAAAAAATTTATGGAGAAGTTCTATATAGAAAAAAAGGTAGCGTTTGTGAAAGTAATTTTGAAATGCCTTTTCAGTTTGCTGATGATGCAACATCTATAAGAATTTCAGACTACCCTCATAGAGAGCTTCAAATGATCAATGATGAGGGTAATGAAGTTCGTTATATTCCTGCTAATATACTTACTCCATATATTGGGTGGTGTACAAATAATCCCGATTTAAGAGACTTAGAGGTTCTATACATTGGTAAGTCATATTCAGAAAAAAAGAATAGAAATATTACAGACCGCCTCAAAAACCATTCTACGTTACAGAAGATATTAGCAGAAGTTGCTTATAATGACCCTGATGACGAGGTATATATAATAGCTATGGAGTTCAATCCCTCTGCTTTTATCTCTCAAATTGATGGTAGAAATAAGGACGTATTAATCGATGATGAAAAAGTTGATCTTAATAGATTTAAAAAAATTTCTGAAAGCAATATATCTAAAGAAGCAGAAGTTAGTTTGATTGAAGCAGGACTAATCCGCTATTTCCAACCTTCGTATAATAAGACCTATAAATATAACTTTCCGAGTCAGGACTATAAAATTTTAGAAGAGTGTCTAAATCTTGACTTCACAGGCTTAGTAGTTGAAATAAATACAGAAGAGTTAAGCTGTCGTTTATTTTCTAATACAGCTAAGCCATCAGGCATTCATTTTTGTCAATTTAACTTATCTGATCCAGAGGTAAGGCAAGGGTTTTTCGAAGCTATTTTTGATTCAAATTCACCTAATGTCGTTAATTAAGTTTGTTGTTGATGAGTACAAATTATGAGGTTTAAACCAAGAAACTTGAAAGCTATTGCTAATCTAGTAACTGGAGATGAAGGTCATTTTCCTTATCGTTCTAGTAGCTATATAACAGAGTTTTTTGAAGAATGTGACCTAGATTTTGTACATGATGGTTCTACTCGTAAGTATTGGGTAGCTGAAAGATTAGAAGAGCTTCTATGTGAGCCATCTGATGCAGCTAACACTTTACCAAATCGGTTTTTAAATTTTTTACAGGTCTTAATGCATAAGTCTGATGCACATTTAGATGATCCAGATCGTTCGAAAGCGCTTGATGAGTTGAATAAACCACTTTCTCGTGAAGGTTTCGAAGCTTTTTATGGAGAAGATGATTTACTCTACGTTCGTCATAATGCTACGAAGAAAATCTCTACCTATGCTTCTACACCTCATAGACCCTTCACTTCTAAAGAACAGGAAAAATATTTGCAACTTACTGAGTACTTGAGTAGTTGTTCTGAAGATCAGCTGATAGAAGAAGTCTTACTACCTTTATTTCGACAATTAGGCTATCAGCGCATCACCGCAGCAGGTCATAAAGATAAATCTCTTGAGTATGGCAAGGATATTTGGATGCGTTATGTTTTGCCTACGCAACATGTATTGTATTTCGGTATACAAGTCAAAAAAGGAAAGCTTGATTCAGCAGGAGTTACTAAAACATCTAATGCAAACGTCGCTGAAATTTATAATCAATTGTTAATGATGCTCGGTCATGAGATTTTTGACCCTGAAACTAGTAAAAGGGTATTAGTCGACCATGCTTTTATTATAGCTGGTGGAGAAATTACTAAACAAGCTAGAAATTGGCTGGGTAATAAACTGGATGCATCAAAAAGAAGCCAAATTCTTTTCATGGACAGAGACGATATACTAAATCTTTATGTAGTAAGCAGCCTTAATGTACCAATTAAAGATAATGGTACAGAAGCTATAATAATCTCAGATGAACTACCGTTCTGATATTGTTTTATAACCTCCCATCTTAGGAACACCATGAACCATCTCACCGTCGGACAACGCGCACCTCTAAGCAACCTTGCTATTGACGATACCGCACCAATCACGCTTAAGTTTACTCGCCAAAGTCCAATAGAGATGGACATCAGCTGCTTTGCCTTAGACGCAGCGGGCAAACTGATCAATGATGATTACATGGTGTTTTACAATCAGCCAACCTCACCGTGCGGGCAAATCAAGCTCACCCATTATGAGTCGCAACCAACGGCGAGTAAGGGCATCCAAGCCGAGTTTGAAGTGAACTTATCCAAACTGTCGGATAATATAGACAGCTTGTTTTTTGTGTTATCAGCCGACACCCCGCTCAATCAAATTCAATCGTTAGAGATTGGTATTTGGCAGCAATCGCAAAAAGCACAGGCAGAATATCAAGCAGCAGACTTTGCCCAGCAGCAAGCCAGTATGCTGATGCAGCTTTACCGCAAGAGTGGCGTGTGGCGAGTGTCTAACGTCGCGCAAGGCTTCAATGGTGGACTTGCCGCCATCGTGCAGCATTTCGGTGGCGATGTAGAAGAGGGTAGCCCGACAGCAGCAGACGTAACGGCAACGCCAGTGCAAGCAAAACCATCGTTAGAGAAGGTCATGTTAGACAAAGCGCCAAAACTGGTCAACCTCGCCAAAAAAGCCACGATATCGCTTGAGAAACGCCAATTGCAGCAACTAACGGCAAAAGTGGCACTGGTGTTAGACGCCTCAGGCTCAATGAATAGACAATACAAAAAAGGTCGCGTGCAGGAGGTGGTCAATCGCCTATTGCCATTGGCAGTGAACTTCGATGACGACCAAGCGTTAGACTGTTGGGCGTTTGCCCGAGATCCGCAGTATTTAGGCGAGATTGGACTGAGCAACTATGACGGTTTCATTGACAACGCTCATGGCGGCTGGCGCAAATGGGCACTTGGCCCGCGCATCAATAACGAAGCAGAGGTCATGAAGGCCGTGACTGAGTTTTATCAAAAGGACGGCTTAGACGTGCCTATCTACGTGCTATTTATCAGTGATGGCGGGGTGAATGACAATCGCGGTATCACGAGAGTCATGACGGAAGCGGCGAAACTCCCGATATTTTGGCAGTTTGTGGGCTTGGGTGGTCGTGGTTATGGTATTCTCAAAAAACTAGACGACATGACAGGGCGCGTGATTGATAATTGCGACTTTTTTGAACTCGATGATTTGGACGATATCAGCGAAGAAGCCTTGTATGAAAACATGCTAGAAGAGTTCCCAAGTTGGCTCAAAGAAGCCAAGCAACTTGGTATCGTGCAGCAATAATCTTATTATTCTATTATCATCAAATAAAAAAACCTCCACAGCAAAACGATAGCGGTTTTTTATGGTTCAAAAAATTCTACTAGCTTTTGCTGCCAATCTGCTTTACTAAATTGTCTTAAATTTATTGCCTTTTCTACTTTAAACAAGCTTTTCATCCACTGTTTAAGCCAGTAACTTATTATGAGTTTTTCGTTGCTAATAGCTTCAAGGTAAAGGCCATATATTGTATTTTTTAGCGAATGCACGCCAAATAGTGTACCTAAGTAATGCATATACGTATTAACACATTCTATATCACCATCATGGAAACGCTCAAAAAAGTACGAATAGTCATTAAACTTTCTAGGTGTAAAATGAAAATTTTTGTCATTGATCTCTTGCGCCCATAGATTGACGTTTTTATAGTTTTGGACATCACAGTAGATAGGGTGAACCATTGCTGCATCTAGATTGTCTAGAACGACACGAAAGTATCCATACTCTATTCCAATGACTTCATAGCTTTGTCCAGGGTTTAAAAACGCGACATTATAGTCGTCGTTATCTAATTTTTCATGTACATTATTTCTAGCAATAATTAGCATCCTGACCCCTATTGAGCATACTTTTGCTTTACTATAGTTTGATAGTTGACTTAGTGCACATTATAAAAAACCGCCACAGTAAAACGATAGCGGTTTTTTATTATTCAAGATATCTTAACTTCTAAAATGCCTACAGCACCCACAGCGATTGATATTGCTCATCATTCAACGTCACGATATCGATGTCGGCTAGCATCTCGCGCAGTTCTTGCCATTTATTTCCATCAGGCATGATCGGCGTGATCAATCTGCCTAACGTATTATCAATAATCGCATCCATCAGCGCGTCCGCCTCAGTTTTACTATAGTCATAATACATGCGGCGCGCAGACTCAGGCTCACTTTTACAGTGTTCTGTCATCTGATTGGTGACTTGGATAAAGGTATCTATCGCGTCCTTTTTTGCGCTATAGATCTCATCAGTCGTTAGAATCTCTAACGCTGAGAAGTTCGGATAAGGGGACAGGTTCTGATCGATAAACGTAAAGTCTAACCCTTCATGCGTCGCTTCAACCCCTTCAAAGTTATAAAAGCACAACCATGCACCATCGAGGTTTGGGTCTTCTTGCAGGTTTTTTATATGATAAAAGTCCTTTTGTACAAAGCTCACATTGTCACGACTGATACTAAAGCCGTTTTTCTTGGCATAGCGCGCTAATATCTCAAAGCCAATACGATTGGTTTTTTCTTCAGCGGCAGGGGTGCAAATGCGAATCGGTTGATTGTTTTTTAATTTATCCATGCTGGATTGCTGCATCAATATGCCGCCATCGGTCTCAAAAAAGCAGCCCAGCGCACGCAGATTAGGCGCATAATGCTCAAACAGATGGATCGGCTCATTTACATGCAGATCGATACTTTGGTTTTGCAATTCAGCAAAGCCATCATAATGATCGTCAGGCTCAATGATGGTGATATCCAGCCCTGCTTGCTCATGTGCGCCCGTGGTCACACCCGCGATAAAGGGCAGGTGGTCAGGGTTCAAAAACCATTCGAGGGTGAGGGTCAGTTTGGTGGTCGACTGCATGGTTGTTTCCTTTTTAATGATAGAAAACAATCAGACTGATGCTGTTTAAATAAAACAAAAAAGGCAAAACAAGAAAGGCAAAATCTCAACATGTAAGGCGCTATCAGATCAGCGAATCAGGTAGAGGTTTCTCTTATTTATAGACTGCTTAGGGTCTGTCATGCTTGTTTCCTACGTCAGTGCTAACTGCTTCAGGTTCACGGGTGTGTCTCAGCGATGGTTTTAACAATCGTTACAAGGTTAAAAGCAAAGCACCCCGACAAGATTGAGTGGTGCTGCATTATTTTTGATCAGTACTGCTAATGAATCCGTACTGCGAATGGCTATTATCGATAGCTACTGCATCATCATAGACGACTTGTAAGCGGTGATGCAAGCGTATCAGGAATGACAATGAATGGCATTCATACATCTATTAGCTACTTTAACTGACAACTCACCCTTAGTATCCTTAGTATCTAAAATTAAGTTTTAGCTATAGTCGATTCTAAATAAAATAGAGACATAGTTTTTCAAGGCGGAACTGGTATAAATTTTACTGGCGTGCTGTGCCTACGCATACAGAGGCTGCATAAAATTCATCCCAGTCCCGCTGTATCGTTTTTATAATGAACTCACTATACCTAGGGCAAAGTACCGCTACCGCCTCAAGCCGTAGCGGTTTTTTTATGTCAGTAAGAAAGGGGGAACAAGTTCGACCACCTTAATACTCGCAAACTAACCATCATGTAGCGAGGCTTATAAACACTCCGTACACTTGTTAGTCTTATTAATACATAATATGATTGATATAAATGATATATTGAACGCATAATTATGTAAGTCTTGAGGTAGTTATGAGCTTGAACTTGTACGTCTTTTTGTGGATTGCCTTTACCTTTTTTACCTTCCTGATTACAGTCAGTAAGATAAACGCCTATCGAGCCGTCGGAAAAAGAGGGGCGACCGAAGTGGACCATGCTGATAGTCATTTCGGTATCGAAAATAGCTTTTATAGAACGGATGCTTCTTGGCACGATATTATCTTTTTTCATGCCTCGGCGTCGGGGCTGGCTGCCGTACTACTGATACTGGTTATCAAAGGTAAGATACTGTTCCCCGGCACCGAGACCTTTTTTGGTATCGTCGCTCCCGTGGTGATATTTATTATCAGTATCACGCTACTGGCTTTGGCGTTTTACTTTTTTGCCATCTCTATGCTCAAGCTTGGCACGACGCTCAGCAAGATTAAGATTAATAATAAAGAGATTAAGACGTTTTATGCGACCGCTGGCGTCTTTGTGTACTTCGTCATCTTTACGGTGATTGTGCTGCTATTAGTATAAGCACCTTTTTTGATGCTTATCAATGCGCGGCTAGTTTGCGTAATTATACTCAGTAAAACCACTTAAGCAAAAACCACTTAAGTAAAAACCACTTTAGCCTTTGCTATCAGTGGTTTTTTTATAGGCAGATGGTAGAGGCAGACCGCTAGACATGAAATAACCACATAAAAACGCAAAAACAATATTGAGCCAAATGAGTCTTTGTTGCATGATTATTTTTTTATAAAAATAGCTCTTAAACACCTATTAGCATTGATGTAATCAATATGACCGACAAAAAAGCCTTTTATTATCGTCCCAAGACCAATCAGTCTAACAGCGCGGCGCTGCGCTGGACGTTTGTGATACTAGGCTGGTTGTTTTTTGTGTTAGGTATCATTGGCGTAGTATTACCAGTGATGCCGACTGCGCCTTTTATACTGTTGGCAGCAGGGTGCTGGGCGCGCAGCTCAAGACGCTTTCACTTTTGGCTGATTAATCATAAATACTTCGGCAAGTACGTCCGTGATTGGGAAGAAAATCATGCAGTACCGCTTTATGCTAAGTGGCTTGCGACCATCATGATGGCGATATCGACAGCTATGCTGTTTTATCGCTTGCCTGAGGGTTTGATTTGGATAGCGTGGCTTGTCGCAGTGGTCTGTACAGGGGTTGCTATTTACCTTTTTCGCTTGCCAAATGCTCAATAAACCAATAAGTTAGCGCAAAAAAACGCTGATTTGTAACCAGTTACACAAAAAGCCATATATCACTTGCGATAGTACGATAAGCCTTTTATAATACGCACAAGCTTAAGAGCAGTTCTGCACAAATCATTACCTCGTAGTATTAGTTATAATCCTTCGTTTTAATATTTATCGTCAGTAGCTATTTGCAAGCGTTACCGGTCAATGAGACCATCAATAAATTAAAAAGTAGGATTATCAACATGTCAGACGTTCAAAAAGGTACAGTTAAGTGGTTCAACGAAGCTAAAGGCTTTGGTTTTATCGCTCCAGAAAACGGCGCAGACGTTTTTGCTCATTACAGCGAAATCTCTGGTTCTGGTTTCAAAACTTTGGCTGAAGGCCAAGAAGTTGAGTTCACTGTAACTCAAGGCCAAAAAGGCCCACAAGCACATAACATCGTTGCTATCTAAGTTGTCTTTTTATTGACAAGCTATTAGATAAATAGATGTAAAAAAAGCGAACCTTAGGGTTCGTTTTTTTATGCCTGCCGTTTAAGGTTTGGCTGTCGAGAGCTATCCCTCTTATGGGTTGCATGCAAAGCATAACCCGCCGATAGCGGCTAAATAAAGCTAATACCTATATTAATTAGACCACCGCCAAGGAGTAACCAGCCAAACATAATCGCGCCTAAAATAAGCGGCTTAGAGCCTGCTTGCTTGATCGCACTGAGATGCGTGGTGAGTCCTAACGCAAACATTGCCATAGTCAGCAGTACATCATCGAGCAGGACCATAGTACTCTCAAAGCTATCTGACATATTCAGCCAAGTATGTAGCAGCACGATTAAGATAAAAATGAAAGCAAACCAAGGTACTTTGACTTGCTTGACTCGGCTCATAACGGGTAGTTTTTCTCCTTTGCCATTACCGCTTTTGGTGAGCAGAAAGGACAAAATCAATAAAAATGGTGCAAGCATCATCACGCGGATCATCTTAGTCACCACTGCCGTATCGCCAACCTCTGCGCTGATGGTGTTGCCCGCGACGACGACTTGCGCCACTTCATGAATGGTAGAGCCGGTATAGATGCCATAATCTTGCGGTGACAGCCACACTTGTAGCCAGCCGAGATGATAGAGAAAGGGATACAGCAGCATGGCAATCGTACCGAAAACGACAACGGTTGCCACCGCAATAGTAACTTTGTGCGCTTCCGCCTTGATGACAGGCTCCGCGGCAATAACCGCCGCCGCCCCGCAGATACTTGCGCCAGAGCCAATGAGCAACGTCGTCTCTTTATCGACTTTTAACAGCTTAGTACCGATCCAATAGGTTAATAAAAAGGTGGAGCTCAGCACTAACGCGTCGCTTAATACTGCTGGCATACCAACGCCAGCCACTTCTGTCAAAGTCAATTTGAAGCCATAAAACATAATCGCTAAGCGCAAGAGTTTTCCTTTGGCAAAACCAACGCCAGCTGCCAAACTTGGCGCAAACTTGGGATAGATAGTATTACCCAGTATCATTCCAAGCAAGATAGCAAGGGTCAACGAAGATAAGCCTATAATGCGCCCGTGACTCCAGACGTCCAAGCTCGTATTTAGCCATAAGCAAAACAAGCTACCGATGAGCACGGCGATCAGCCCTGCTAGATGCCGAGACCGAGGCACATAATCAGTTATGGCTTGTATAAAAGAGGGCATATTTAGATCCTAACGGGCGTTTTTTTTGCTTATTGACTGCTGTTATTGAGGTTACTTTAAGGCGTTGCCATCGTAATTATTAATAGTTTTGACAGGCATTAGCTTATGTATGGATATTATAAGTAAAGCTCATATATAATAAAAACAGATTGATGAGATAGGAATTATCGATTTTTTGGGTAAAAGAAAGCTAAAAGCTTGGATACCTATAAGTTTGCTTGTCTCTATCTATCAATGACTCACTCGTTACAGGACGCTTATTTTGACGGACAAATCTAGCCAAACACTGCCAAAGATTACCCTAAAACAGCTGGCGGTCTTTGTCAGTATTTATCAGACGGGCAGTACAAGCCGTGCTAGCGAGCAGCTGCACTTGTCGCAGTCAGCGGTCAGTAGTGCTTTGGCCGCGTTAGAAGAGCGCCTACAGATGCCGCTATTTGAGCGGGTAGGCCGTAACCTCAACCCTCATCGCAATGCCCAAGCCGTTTACGTACAAGCACAGGCTATATTAGGACAAGCGCTTACCCTTGAGCATTATCATAAGCATCAAGCCGGTCAGTTGCATATTGGCGCGAGTACTACTATCGGCAATTATGTGTTGCCCGAGCTCGTGGCTCAGGTATATGAAGCGCTGCCCAAAGCCAGCATCGAGCTGTATATCGCCAATACGCGCGAAGTCATCAGCGAGATTGAACAGCTTAATATCGACATCGCGCTTGTAGAAGGTATGCCAAGGCCGAGCGATAGCAAAGTGCTGGAGCAGCGCGCTTGGCGTACTGACACTTTGATGGTCTTCGCCAAGCGTGATAGCCGGTGGCTAAAAGGATTGAGTAATTATAACGAAGCGGGCGGCGGTTATGAGCTGACCACCGAGCAGCTCTCAAAGCTGCCCTTACTCGTGCGAGAAGCAGGCTCAGGCACTCGGCAAATCATTGATGAGCAGTTATTGCAGTATCTACCCGGTGCGGAGGTGGTTCGGGCCATCGCGCAGTCAGAAGCGATAAAAAATATGGTCAACGCCGATATAGGACTGGGCTGTCTCTCGCAGCACGTCATCGAAAAAGAGCTTGCGGAGGCAAGTCTAGTACCTGTCAAAATTAAGGGAATAGATCTAAGAAGGACGTGGTGGCTAGTTTGGCACAAAGCCCGGCATCAAAGCCCGATTTGGCAGACCTTTATTGATATTATTCAGTAAATGCAGCGTTATGGCTTTAGCGCAATCTTTATCGCGCCAGCAAAAAGCGCTGTGTAGCAGCTATACATAGTAGTCATATATAGTAGCTACACAACGCTTTTGTTTGAGAGTTAGTCTTCCGATTTAAATGCGAATAAACGGATAGAATGACGCTTGATTAATCTGGTTTATCAAGCCGAACCACTAAGCTATCGCAAGGTACATTAGGCAAGATGTTATCAGCGGTGGCACCGCTCAGCCAAGCAACGATACCGTGGCGCTCATGGCGACCTATGACTAATAAATCGACTTCGTGTTTGTGACAATAATTAACGATACCTTCGCTGCTAGAGATAGCGGTAGTCACTTGCGAGTTGACTACATTTAGCTCATTGCGATCCAAAAACTGCGCTAGCTTAGCGCGTGCCTCTTGGCAACGTTCATCATCGATCTCATCGTAGAGACTAGACGCTGGCACCAGCTCATAGCCGAAGCCAACCATGGTGTCTTTTACGATATGTAGTACCGATAACTTAGAGTTCGGGCGGTTAGAGACGATATGCTTAGCTTTTTGGGCCACGATATCAGCATCTGGTAAAAGATCAGTAACTAACAAAATATGTTGATAACTCATAAAGTCTTCCTTGTGGCTGATGATATCTACTATAGCACTACTGATAGGCGCTGTTAAGTCGCTACTGGCTGATCGAGCTTGACCACTAAGCTGTCACAAGGCGCATTAGGCAAGATGTTGTCTGCAGTCGCGCCGACTAACCAAGCCGCGATACCTCGGCGCTCATGACGTCCGATAATGAGCAGGTCAACGTTCTTGTTATTGCAGTAGTTGACGATGCCTTGGTCGTTAGAGATCGCTGCTGTCACCTCAGAGTTGACCGCATTAAGCCCATTACGATCAAGAAATTGTGCCAGTTTT
This sequence comes from Psychrobacter sp. TB15, assembly GCF_000511655.1. NCBI lineage: Bacteria > Pseudomonadati > Pseudomonadota > Gammaproteobacteria > Moraxellales > Moraxellaceae > Psychrobacter > Psychrobacter sp. TB15. The sequence continues at coordinate 192,413 of NZ_AYXN01000015.1, read as the reverse complement.
GCTCTGGCTTCTTGCCAGTTCTCGCCATCTGTTTCGCCAGATAGGCTCGACGCGGGTACCAGCTCATAACCGAAGCGCACCATATCGTCTTCAACGATGTGTAGTACTGATAATTTTGCCTCAGGCGAGCCGGCAAGCACGCGTTTCGCTCTTTGCGCGACGATGTCGGCATCCGATAGCAAGTCGGTGACTAATAAGATATGTTGGTAACCCATAATAGACTCCTTTATTAACATCCTTTCATTCATAGTAGCAGTAGCGCTGAGCTTTGTTAAGTAAAATCCATAATTTAATTGGGGTTATGAATAGCACTATAAAGTTAAGACTTATCACGTCAATCTAGTTATGGGCGTTAGCGCTTGTAGCTTGACTTATCAAACCACTAGCCCCATCTAGCAGCAACGATACTTTTTAATAAACGTCTTAACACACTTTTCATCGAAAGCACTGACTAGAGCACTGACTAGTTAGACACCGAACCAAAGAGCAAAATAATAGGCCACAAGGATATTTATGACTGATACATTTACAGCGGATCTTACTCTGCATCCGGCATTTGAGCTTATCGAGCATCGTCACATCGAAGCACTCTCTATTGACGTCATCATCAGCCAACACGTCAAAACGGGCGCTATGCACTATCACTTAGCGCATCCTAGTAGTGAGAATGCTTTTTTGGTGGGCTTTCGTACGCAGCCAATGGACTCCAAGGGTGAAGCGCATGTGCTCGAGCATGTCGCGCTGTGCGGCTCCGAGAAATTCCCAGTGCGCGACCCGTTCTTTTCGATGATTAAGCGCTCGTTAAATACCTTTATGAATGCGATGACAGCGGCCGATTGGACCGCGTATCCTTATGCCACGCAAAATAAAAACGATTATTTTAATTTGCTCGAAGTCTATCTCGATGCTGCTTTTTTCCCAAATATTCATCCGCTAGATTTTGCGCAAGAAGGTATTCGCGTTGAATTAGATGAGGACGATAAACCGCAGTTTAAGGGCATTGTCTTTAATGAGATGAAAGGGGCGATGAGCGGCGAGATCGATCAGCTCTATCATACTGTTGCCCATCATCTGTTCCCAACGACGACTTATCACTATAACTCAGGCGGTGATCCTGCAGATATTCCTGACTTGACTCATAATGAGCTGGTGGCGTTTCATCAAAGCCATTATCATCCAGCAAACAGTGTCATCATGAGCTTTGGTAATATTCCGGTCTCTGAGACGCAAGCGCGGATTCATGATGATGCGTTAACTCAGTTCGCCGCGGGCAAAAAACACGTCTCGCGTCCAGAAGTGCGTCTGTCAGCACCAATTAGTGCTGTCGATACTTATACTGCCGACGAAGCCGGTCCTAATCAGACTCACCATGTCCTCGCTTGGCTACTGCCTTCGATTACTAACCCTAAGCAGCGCTTGGCACTGCGTTTACTCGAAGGCGTGCTGATCGAGCATGCCGGCTCGCCACTACGGGCTTATCTAGATAGTCATCCACTAGGCACGTCGCCCAGTCCGCTACTAGGTCTGGACGATAGCCATTATGAAATGGTGTTTTATACTGGTCTGCGTGGCTCTGAGCCTGAATATGCTGAGGCGGTGGAGCAAGGCATTATGGACTTGCTTGCTGATGTCGCAAGCAAGCCTATCGATTCTGATACTATCGAGACAATACTGCATCAGATCGAGATTGACCAGCGTCATATCGGCGGAGATAGTATGCCTTATGGTCTAAACTTGATGTTAGAAGGCTTTAGCACCGCTATTCACGACGGCAATCCTATCGACGTGTGGGAGGTCGATGAGCACTTGGCTTGGCTACGCGAACAAGTAAAAGATGAGCAGTGGCTGCCTAATTTGATTAAAACGCATCTACTCGATAATAATCACCGAGTGCGCGTGACTTTGGTTCCTGATAGCGAAAAATCAGCGCGCCTAGCTGCCGCTGAGCAAGTGCGCCTTGATACTATCGCTATGGATTTGACCGAAGATGATAAGGCAATCCTTAAAAAGCAAGCGCTAGATCTAGCGGCGCGTCAAGCTGCGCCTGATGATCTAAGCTTATTACCTAAAGTGGGCTTAGAAGATGTACCAACCGATATTAGTTTTAAGCAAGGCACGCAAAAGCAAGTAATGCTTAGCGGACAGGACAGCACTTTGTTTGAATACGAGGCAGGCACTAATGGCTTGTATTATTATCAAGTGATTGTGCCGTTGACTGATGCGATTGGCAATCAGGATACGAGCAACCTGCCAGTGAACGAGGTGATTAATCATCCGCTGCTGCCGATTTATCTAAGCTTACTCTCAGAGCTCGGTACAGATGAGCTTGACGCTTATGAGATGCAAGCGAAGCAGGCGGCGCACTCATCAGGCGTGACCGCCCGTATCAGCCAACGTACTGCTATCGATGACAGTCATGCGATTAGCAGCTACTTTGTGGTGGCAACTCGCGCATTGAACCGTAAGACGGAAGCGATAGACTTGCTAAAAGAGGTGATGCAGCATAGTGTCTTTGAAGAGCATGACCGTATCAAGGAGATTTTGCAGCAGCGTCAGGCCAGTTGGCAGTCGCGTCTGGCCAGTGCAGGCCATGCCTACGCACTACAAACGGCGAGCCGAGCGATGAGCCGTCAAGCGCAGCTAGAGTATGTCCGTAGCGGTCTGCCCGCGCTTAATGCCCTAAAAGACTTCTTAGCCCATGCAAGTTATGACGATAACAAATGGGATGAGCTGGCTACTAGCTTGATGGCGCTGCATCAGCGCTTGCTGAGCCTGCCTAAGCACGCCGTTATCATCTGTGAGGCCGAGCAAACCGAGCGCTTAAGCGATCTGATTGTAGATAGCTGGCAGGACGTTAAGTCATCCACAGCAAATGCTAAGCAGATAGAGGAGAATATCCCAAGTGAGTTTACTCAGCTTGAATTAGATCCAGCGCTAGACGGCGAGCCAGATGCTGTCAAGGCGCTGGAGAGTGACCCTATCGCTGAGGACTTAGCTTGGCTGGTTGCGACTAACGTCTATCACAACGCTAGCGCTTATAGCGTACCTGCTGCTGACCATCCAGATACAGCAGCGCTTATGGTGCTTGCGCCTTATTTACGTAATGGCTACTTGCATAGCGCCATTCGTGAGCGCGGCGGCGCTTATGGCGGCGGCGCCGGCTATGATGCTAATGCTTGTGCCTTTAAGTTTTTCAGCTACCGTGACCCGCACTGCGCTGAGACTTTTGCGCACTTTGAGGCCAGTATCGAGTGGTTACTGAGTGAGCCGCAAAGCGCTGAGCAGCTAGAAGAGGCGATACTGGGCATCATCTCGGGTATGGATAAGCCCGGCTCGCCAGCAGGGGAGGCGATTAAGGCTTGCTTTGCCAATCTGCATAATCGCGGCGAGGACTGGCAGCGTAAGATGCGCGCGGCGATATTGGCGGTGACTATTGAAGATATACAGCGTGTGGCTAAGCAGTACCTGCAAGGCCAACAGCACGTGCGTGCGGTGCTAGCGCCTTATGATAAAGAGGACAGCGTAAAAGATCTGGGCTTTAAGGTTTGTAAAATTAACAGTTAGCCGTTACTGATATTTGAAAAGAAGAAAAGCCAAGCACGATGCTTGGCTTTTTTGCGTTAAGCGATAAGCTATTACAATTAAGTGTTAATAACGCTTAATGCTTTTGTCTTTGGCAATCTGATCTTGATGGATCGGGAAGTCTTCACGCTTATCGAACTGCTTACGATCAGCGAAGTAGTTGTTGAGTGTGCGTCTCACCGCCTCAAAAGCGATCTCATCCCACGGGATATCTTCTTCTTTAAATAGCGCGCTATCTAAGCTCTCAGAGCCGATACCATAAGCGCCGTCTTTTAGATCGTTTAAGTAAATCACATAGATCTGACCGATATCAGGGATATCATAAAGACAATAAAGCTGCGGGTTAATGACCACTGCATCGGCTTCCTCAAAGCTCTCGCGCGCCGCGCCTTCTGCCATGGTTTCACCATTTTCCATAAAGCCTGCTGGCAACGTCCAAAGGCCATATTGCGGCTCGATAGCACGGCGACATAAGAGCACTTTGTCTTCATAAATCACTAGCGACCCGCAGATCATTTTAGGGTTTTCGTAGTGAATGTAGTTACAGTTAGGACAGACTAAGCGCGGCATATTATCCGTAGGGGGGATTTTGCGCTCGGCTTCATGACCACACTCGAGACAATATTGCATAACAGCTGCCTTATTTAATTGAGAACCTAGAAATTTTTAGCTAACAAGCCTTTAACGTTTCAGCTTGCAGAGCCCTAAGATAGCATAGTTTTTAGTATTAGCAGGGCGCGATATCATAATGCTCCTATTCAAGAACAAAAAAACACTATAGCTGATCCGCTTTAAAACCGATACAGTGCTATGAGAATGAATGTTGCGCAGCATCGAAAAGTGCGAAGCGTACAGCAAGCAAAGAAAATTTGTACCAGTCGCACGGCAATATGAATGTATCGATTTTATTTCGAATTGACTATATGTAGACGATAAAGCAGGAAATGTAGTCCGTCATTGATGCCATATATTATAAATGGTATGCGATATAGATGACTGGAGGTGCAGGGCAGCTAAATTGGCCTACGCAGTCATCAACTTGGCACTACTGACATGCTAAGATGATCCCATATACAGGCTACTGATGATAAAAATAGGCAGTAATAATGACAGTAATTCATGAGTTTGAGAGCTTTGATGAGCTAACCGTAGCGCGGCCTGCCTTTATTCGTCATCCTAAGCTTAGACAATTGGCTGAGCGCGTGCAACAACGAACGCTGAAGACGTTACCAGACAAGTCGTCTGATACTTTAGTGAGCGCCTCTGATTATAACCTCTACGACAAAACCTATAACGAGCGAGTGCTACAGAGCTTATATCAGACCCCTATCGCTGATGCCTCCGTACTCGTAGCGATTACTCGTGAGCGCAGGCCGAAATTGCTACTGACTCGCCGCGCAGCGCACATGAAAAGCCACGCAGGAGAGGTGTCCTGTGCAGGCGGTAAGTATGAGCTAGGGGATGGTAATAACGTGGTCACCGCGCTGCGTGAAGCTTATGAGGAGACTGCGCTGCTACCTAATAAAGTCCAGCTTCTCGGTCAGCTGCCGATTCAGACCTCAAAGAGTGGGATGAGTGTCCGTCCTATCGTAGCACTTATCGCGCCAGACCTGCCCTTGATCCCTGAGATCGGCGAGATATCGCGCATTTTTTGGGCGGACTTCGAGACGCTGATCACTCAGCCGACAACCGAGTATGCCATAGAGTATACGATGCTTGAGCAGACGGCAACGATACTCACGCCAAGCTGGGAGGTGGATGGCGAAACCGTTTGGGGCCTAACCGGCAAGGTCATCGCCAGCTTATTAGAGACCGGATTTGATCGTCAGCTTGAGTGGTATTATCGTCTAAAAGACTCAGGAGTTGAGTTAGACCGCTAACGATATGCGCTACTCTACAGCCTAGGGCGTGTCCCTAATTCAAGCGTTTATGACTAAATGGGCTAAAAATGGCTAAATCTTTGGCAAACGATGTCAAATAGCTGGTCAATATCTTGATATTACCTTCGCTATTTTCCTTGTTTGCCTGCGATTTATCTCATTTTCATCATCATTTTTGAAATAGGGACACGCCCTAGTTAAACCTTTGTTATGACTCTTTAGTTATGATTCTTTATAATAACGGTCGTTTTTTTTCAGCCACCAGTTCATATTGTCTTGGCGCTTAGCACGAAACTGCTCAAGCTTCGCCGCCATAGTACTGTTGTGCTGGCGTGCCGTATCAAGCGCAAACAAAATCGGTACTGAGGTTAATACGCCAAAACGAATTTTCGATTTGGGCAGCTGTAGTCCATCGCCGATATCATCACCGACTAAGGTGCGAGTGACGCTAGCATTGACCATCTCCACAAACCGGCCTTTGCGATTATCCTCACCCATGAGCTGACGCGGTAAGTCGTGCAGCGCTTTGGCTAAGGGTTGTCCCATCTTAAAATCAAGCTGCTGAATGGACAAATAAGTATACAGCCACTCCCAGCACGCCGCTTCCGTCTGCGGTAAACGCGCTAAATCCACGCCCATCCAGTAGCTGGCCAAATTCCATAAATGCAGAATGCCGCGAGCTTCTTCGCTACTGATACGCGCGCCTAACAGCCGCAGCCCGCGCATAATCAGTAACGAGAATTGTAGATGAGTTGCAATCATATCGGTCTGATTGATCGGCAGACCCCAATAGTCGCTATTCCAGCTGCCATCAGAATTATGATGCTGAGCGCTTGTGCTAATCACGCCATCCGCTGCGGTAAGTTTACCGGTGAGCAGTTTTTGCCGCACTAAGGTATGGATTTGCCGCACCTGAATCGACTGACGCCAGCCCTCAGAGCCAATCGCTAATACTTGCGAGAGAGGCGCTTTATTTTGAGCAGAATCGTTTAGCTGTGGATGCTCAGAGACCGCCAAAATATAGGCGTAAGTACGCATCAAACGCGGCAGTGCATCGTGCATTAATGCCCCAGTCTGAATCAGCGGTAAAGACAGCGCCGGAATACTATAACCTGCCATTAGCGCAACATTACGCAGTAGCCATATTAGCATCAGCGGATAGCGGCGATAGGCGATAGCGCCGATCTCTGCCAGCTTAGGATCAAACCAGTCAGGATGAGCGCTAAATTGCTCAGTTAGAGTGATAAAAGCGGGATGGGCGAGGATGTCGTCATCTATGCTATCGTTCGCCGCTCGCTTAGCATCTGGCTGAGTATGAGCCGTATTCGCTGGCAAGATGAGCTGCTGTAAAGGCTTAGCAAAGCGAATATTATCAGCAGCCAATTGATCGACTAGAGGATCACCGATGTCGTAACCCTCGACAATCTCAGCCAATAACTTCGGGTCAATCTGAAAGTCTTTTGGTAATAAATAGCGTCTAATGCGCTTGAGTACTTGCAGCTCAGTATGGTCATCGATAGCAGTGCTACGACCATGACGCTGATAGCTGCCTGTCTGTATACCGTTATAGTTAGCCATATCTGTAGCACCGTTTTGCGAGTGTCGCTTGCCTTTATTATAGCAGTGACGTTACTGCTCTCAAGATACAGACGGCTTCATCAGCGCTTTATAACAGCTGCTTTGTGCACGCGGATAAGACTAGATAACAAGCTAATCGTAGTTAGTCGCGATGGACATAGTTTAAGCGGCTAAGCTGTCTTTCAGTGTAGATTATCTCGCGTTCGAGTCTTCGCAGTTTTGCCGGTAGCGATAGCAGATAGCGGCGCGCTTCTTTTTCGTCTTCAAAATCGAGCATTTGCCCAGCACGCAGCTTAGTATAGTCTGCCTCGTATTCTTCTAGTAGCGCTCTGTCATCGTTAAGCTGTTTATTCAAACGGTAATATTCGCGGCCTTGCTGATTGGCTTGTTGTAGTCTCATGGTGCTACTAGCTGGACAAACACGGTTTAGCTCAAGACCACGACGACCGATATTGTAGGCATTATTCACAGTACAGTACTGCTTAAGACCTAACTGACGACCACGCTCCCAAGATTCATAATCCGCGGCGACATTGGCTTTAGCGCAAGCTTTTGAATGCGCAGCAAGCCTACTAGGAGGATAGCCTGCTACGCCGTCATTGTAGCCGATAGCTTGCCAGTTACCGACCATGCACTCTTCCACTGACAACGTCGCACAGCTTGCAAGTAACAGAGCACTACTACTAACCGTTACTAAAATCAGTCTAGATAACAGCCTAGATAACAGCATAGTAAGCTTCCTTTAATAGGCTTTATTCAATAATGCTTAAACGCCCTATCGTCCATTACTGCAAGTAGTCTATCACTGCACGGCGCAACCGTATTAATGACGCGTTAGGTCCACTGAGGTGCCGCTGACGTTGTCTTTTAGGCTGACTTTGAGCATGAGGTAACCTGCAACCCCAGAGACGATAGAGCCCATGATAATACCTAAGCGCTCATCGAATAATGGCGAGCCGCCGCCAAAGGCAAGACCACCGATAAATAAGCTCATGGTAAAACCCACACCGCATAATAGCGCAGCACCATAAATTTGCTTATAATTCATGCCTTTTGGCATGGTTGAGATACCGAGCTTGAAGATCAACCAGCACATCGCCATGACACCCAATTGCTTACCGATAAATAAACCGGCGGCAATCCCCAGCGGTACAGAGTGAAACAGCTCTGCAAACCCTGCGCCTTTGAGCGAGATGCCTGAGTTGGCAAAGGCAAATAGGGGCAAGATACCAAAAGCCACGGTGTTGTGTAGGTCGTGCTCTAGCTCTTCGACAGGGGAGTGCTCAGGGTCAGTGCGATCAAACATAGGAATAAACAACGCCAACACCACGCCCGCTAATGTCGCATGGATACCCGACTTGAGGACGGCTATCCACATGATAACGCCGATGAGCAGGTAGGGAGTGATACTGGTCACGTTGCGACGGTTTAGCAAATACAAAAATGGCAAGCATAGCCCTGCAAAGGCCAATGACTCAAGGGATAGTTCGCTGGTATAAAACAAGGCAATGATCAAAATAGCGCCAATATCATCGAAAATAGCAATCGATACTAAAAACACTTTTAGTGAGTTAGGGACTCGGCTGCCAAGTAAGCTTAAGATACCAAGGGCAAAGGCAATATCCGTCGCCGCTGGAATAGCCCAACCTGCCCAAAATTCAGGCTCGTTATAGTTAAAGGCCATATACACGATGGCTGGGAAGACCATACCACCGATAGCGGCACCGGCTGGCAAAATGATTTGTTTGACATTGGACAGCTCGCCGATGAGCACTTCGCGCTTGAGCTCAAGACCGACCAAAAAAAAGAAAATCGCCATCAAACCATCATTAATCCAATGATGGGCATCTTTGGCAATCGCAAAGCTACCTATCTGAATGGCGACTGGCGCATGAATAAAGGATTCGTACCAAGTACTAAGAGGGCTATTGGCAATAATCATCGCCACGATAGCTGCCAGCGCTAATACAATGCCGCCTGACGCCTCGAGCTCAAGAAATGCTTTAAATCTTTTTACTGCCATATCATCCTCATTTGTTCAATTGATACCGTCAACTTAGATCGTTCTACTTATATTTTATAAGATGACAAATAGTTTGCTTTAGTTTCTCACAAATCTCTCAATATAAAAAATTTAATGCACTAAATATCATTATAAAACAATACGAATAAGCAAAATTTTTATTTTCTAGACTCTACTCAAAGACAGCATTTGCTGTTGTTGTCCTAAAAACAGGAGTCAAGCTTTAGAGACTATAGTGTGCTGGCAAATGCTGTCCAGTGCGGATAAAAAGCGCCTGATATACAAATGCTTTAGATAAATTTAGCAGAATTTGTCATGCTTTTGGGTTTTCTTATTAGTTTGACTCTATAATAAGCTGTTTTAGCCCTTTTGAGTCAATGATTTTATCAATTCTATCAATGCAGCAATTCAGCATGCTAGTCTCTAGAGCTTAAGGCTTGTCTTCGATAAATGAACCCCACTCATCAGCAGTTATTCATCATAAAGTAACTATAAGGCCAGTAACATGGACGTATCACTCTCTTTAGAGATTATCTTAATGCTGACGGCAGTGGCCGCAATAGCCGGTTTTATCGATGCCATCGCAGGCGGCGGTGGACTACTCACCATACCAGCCATGCTACTTGCCAATATCCCGCCAGTGCTCACGCTTGGCACCAACAAGCTACAAGCCGCCTCGGGTGCGCTAGCGGCCTCGATTACAATGATAAAAAAAGGCGTCATCAACCCTAAAAGTATAAAGGTGGCGATTGTCGGGGCTTTTATTGGCTCAGTCATCGGTACCATCGCTGTACAGATGTCGCCGCCGGATCTACTCGAAAAACTGATTCCGTTTTTGATTGCCGCTATTGGGATTTATACTTTGTTTGCGCCCAGGCTTGGCGAGGTGGAAGCGGCGCCGCGTATCTCAGAGGCCAAGTGGCAAAAAATTGTGGCGCCATTGATTGGGTTTTATGACGGCTATATCGGGCCAGGGACAGGCATGTTTTTTGCGCTGGGTAATGTGGCGCTACGTGGTCGGCAGATCATCGAGGCAACAGGCGCGGCCAAAGTACTCAATTTATCTACCAATATCGGCTCACTTATATTTTTTATCTTAGGTGGTAATGTGCTGTGGATCGTAGGCCTTGCGATGATGGTTGGGCAAACCATCGGCGCTTATTTTGGCTCGCATATGGTGGTCAAAGGGGGGAGTAAGTTGATTCGTCCTGTCATCGTGCTGGTCTGCCTTGCCATGATTACCAAGTATGTGATTGGCTAACGCAAGCTGTGATGTATTGAGATCGATGCAGCCTGTTTATAGGTGGTGTAGCCATAAAAATACCCCATAAGTTGTGTCCAACTTACGGGGTTCAGTTCATATCGCCGGGGTTTTTATGATTGAATAAATAAACGCTTTATCGATTAGCGGCGACGATCAATATCATCGTACTCACTACCCATGATGCCATCACTAAACACTTGAGAGAACTCACGCTCATTGTCTTCATCGATGTGACCATCAAAGACGTCTTTGGTGCCCGCCGCAGGATCGTTGTAGATAGCGACGTCCATTTTCTCCTCAGATTTTGCCACGATTGCTGTCACTGCTGCATCGCCGCCGACGTTGACCGCCGTACGCAGCATATCAAGAATACGATCCACACCCAAGATCAGACCAATACCTTCGATGGGCAGGCCGACTTGAGCAAATACCATAGACAGCATGATCAAGCCCACACCAGGGACGCCTGCGGTACCGATAGAGGCCAGCACTGACATCAAGATAACTGTCAGATACTCAGTCACACCCAAGTCAATACCATAAATATTGGCAATAAAGATGGTCGCCGTACCTTGCATGATGGCCGTACCATCCATGTTGATGGTCGCCCCAAAAGGCACGGTAAACGAGGCTACTGAGTTGTTGACACCCATACGCTTGGTGACGGTACGCAGCGTGATCGGAATGGTGGCGTTCGAGCTTGAGGTACTAAAAGCAAAAATCTGTACTTCGCGCATTTTCGCCAAAAACGTCTTAATAGACAGACCAGAAAATAGCTTTAGCACGATCATCATAGTGATAAAAAAGTGGAAAGCCAGTGAGCCAATCAGTACCGCAACATAACCGAGCAACGACCAAATCAGATCTAAACCCAGCTCCGCCATGGCTGTGGTCAATAGCGCAAAAACCCCATAAGGCGCAAGATTCATAATGATGGTCACCATCTTTAAGATGACTTCATTAATCAGCTCCAAGCTTTGTACCAACCCTTTGGCAGGTTTGCCGACCATCAAAATACTGATACCGATCAAGATGGCAAAGAAGATAATCGACAGCATGTCGCCATTTGCCATCGCACTGATGGGGTTTGACGGAATGATATTTGAAAAAACATCGAGTAGAGGTGGCGCAGACTTGGCTTCAAATGCCGCTTCTGTCTCAACATCCATGCCTTTACCGATACCAAATAAAAACCCAAGCCCGATAGCAGTTGCAATGGCAAGCGCGGTCGTCATCATATAGATTAGGAAAGTCTTGGTACCTATGCGCCCAAGCAAGCGAATATCACCAATACCGCACACCCCGCAAATCAGCGAGATAAGTACCAAAGGCACGACCAGCATTTTGAGGGAGTTTACGAATAGCTTGCCGATGATAGCCAAAAACCCATTGGTGATATATGTACTAACAAAACCGCCCTCAGCGTTCAGTCCTGAATAGTTGATAAATAATCCCAGTATGATACCGAGCACCATGGCAACGATGATCTTGCCCGTTAGTCCCATATTTTTCCACATAAACTCTATCCTTTTATCCGTAACATTCAGTATCAAGGGTGCTACTAAACCAATGCGTTTATGATTGCCATCCTTACGCCTGATGGTGTTGCATCTGCAAAATTTTGTCTGTCATTTCATGTCAGGCTATTCGACAATATAAAATAATTGTTAAGGTTACTGCAAGATTTTTTTATGACTTAAATAATAATCTATAACTGATTAAAGGCGGTTTAAGCTTTTTTGTCAAAAAATTGGCTGAGATAATCACTTAGCAAAAAACAGATCTGATGCTATAAATCGCCAAAAGTACCATAATCATTAGGCTAACGTCGCTAAAATATCGACATTTAAGCCAGCACCAACGCGTTTTTGTTAAATGTCATCATCAAAAGGGTGCAATGACCAAAAACGCTCGGACAAAAAAAAGACTGCCTAACCGCGGCAGTCTTTTGTAAAAATGACAGATAATATATCAATGGTTAAGTCTCAGGCCACTGGTAAGAATTACTTTACTATAAAACATAAGTCTATCAAGATGAGAGGCTAGGCGTATTCTTAATTCTATCGATAGCTCTCTAAATGAGGTCACGCGCTAATAAGCAATAGTGCTTTAAAACAGTGCTTTCTAAAGAGGCACTTTCTAAATAGTCCATCGCTTAGTTTTTGCTTTCCTCGTGGCGATGTTTGTCTTGCCATGGCTCACTATCGCCCAGCTCGTCTAGGTGCTCGTCGATAGACTGCGTTTTTTACGCCCTGTCTTTTTGATTGACGTCGTCGTGATTGATGTCATCAGTATTGGCATGGTCAGTATCTATCTGGTCGGCATTGTCCGTTAGCTGGGTGCCATGCAATTGAGCGCTGTTTGGCTCAGCGCGCTCTGAGGCTGTGCTACGATGATTGTTGCCCATACGCTCATTGAGCGTTGTCTCTGCATCGCGATGACGATGTTTAAGCGCCTCTTCTTCAGGATGGGCTTGCGTAAAGTCGGTTTGCTCAGTAGTTTCTCTAACAGTATCTTGCTCGCTACGCATCTCCACATCACCATCTTCTTCATAGCCATGATTGGGATTGGCATCACCAGTCTGCTCATGAAAACCAGTTGCCGCTTCATCGTGAGCGGGTGATGGTGTGTTTTTAGCCGCAGCATTACTATTGAGCTGTGCGTAATCGGTAAGCTTATGCACCGCGTTCTCTAGACTATGAGGATTATCACGCTCTTGAGCGTGCTGTAAGTGCTCATCAAAAACATCTGTCAATAAGGAATCGTAGCGAATGCCGTTATAGCGGATTAATTGCTCCGCTTCACTTTCAGTGATATCGCCATTTTGACTGGCTTGTACCACATGGTCTTCAAAGGTTAGACCCGCAAACTCGCCTTTGTGCTCCGCTTTTTTGAATTTTTGCCATAATGGCTCAACTTCAAGTAATGTCTGATACGCATTTTCCATGCGTCCATTAGGATCCTCAGGGTCGGTACTGTAATAGACCATAGTTTTGAGATAATCGCGGAATGGGTTAGCTTCAAAATCATCCATAAAGGTATCACCAAGCTTCACTTTGAGCTCATCGCTTGTCGGCGTAAAGATACGGCCGCTAGGGAAGGTGACAAAGCCAACTACATTTGCTGCTATGCGGTTGGGAAAGTTGGCAAATAAAGAGACAAAAGCTTCTTGGATAGTATATAAGCTGTCTTGTAAAGCGACCTTGGCATGCAAGCGCTCAGCTTCAGATTTGGTGCCATTCTCATAGAACTGCAAAATAGCCGTAGCAATAAATAGATGACTATGAATGTCTGCTAGGCGGCCAGAGAGCATCTCTTTACGCTTCAGATCCCCTGCCAGTAGCCCTAATGCCATGTCTGCGGTCAGCGCAAAGCTCGCACTCAAGCGGTTAATGTGCTTGTAGTAAGGGCGTGTAAAGGCATCGGCAAAGCTTGGCGCTTTACTACTACCACCGACATAACCTGCCACAAAGGCACGGGCACCGCGATTAAAGGTATAGCCTAAATGTTTAAAAAACAAAGTATCAAACTCTTTTACCGCGCTTTGCTTGTCTTCGCTTTGGAGCAGTTGTAGTTCATCAAATAGATAGGGGTGACAGCGCATCGCGCCTTGACCAAATATCATCAATGAGCGCGTTAAGATATTCGCGCCTTCAACGGTAACGGAGACAGGAATAGCCTGATAAGGGGTCGATAAGAAGTTGCGTGGGCCCATCTGAATACCGCGGCCACCCAAGACATCCATACCATCATTGACCACTTCACGCATGGTCTCTGTGGCATAGTATTTTGCCATAGCCGTCATCACTGATGGCGTACCTCCTTGATTAAGACCACAAGTTACTAGATGGCGAAAAGCTTCAAGCATATAAGTTTGGCTTGCCATCCGACTTGTCGCATCTTGTACGCCTTCAAACTTACCGACTGAGATTTTAAACTGCTCACGCACCTTAGCAAAAGCACCGACCGACAGATAAGTCATCTCGCTTGCTGAGGTCGAGAGCGCCGGCAAGGAGATACCGCGGCCTACGCCTAAGCACTCCATCAACATGCGCCAACCGCGTCCTGCGTTTTCGACCCCGCCGATGATGTAATCTAGTGGAATAAAGACATCAGTGCCATCGACCGTACCATTCATAAAGGGCGAGCCACCAGGATTGTGACGAGGGCCGGTAATGACGCCTTCGTGACTGGCAGGCACTAGCGCACAAGTAATGCCATAATCTGTCTTATCGGCATCGCCAAGTAGACCTTCTGGATCGTACATCTTAAAGGCTAGACCGACCACTGTGGCAATAGGCGCTAGCGTGATCCAGCGCTTAGAGAAATTCATGCGAAGGCCAAGGACTTGCTCGCCCTCATGATTGCCATAACAGACCACACCCGTATCAGGGATAGCGCCTGCATCTGAGCCGGCTTCTGGTCCTGTCAAACCAAAGCAAGGAATCTCCTCACCACTGGCGAGCCCTGGTAACCAGCGCTGCTTTTGCTCGTCTGTACCATAATGCATGAGCAGCTCACCTGGACCGAGCGAGTTTGGCACCATACAGCTGACCGCTGCGGTAGGCGATCGTGAGGCAATCTTGCTCATCACAAGGCTTTGTGCGTAAGAGCTAAACTCTAGACCACCGAATTCTTTAGGAATAATTAAACCCAAAAAGCCATTATCTTTGATAAATTGCCAAGTCTCAGGGGATAAGTCCTTATCTTCGTGCTGAATCTGCCACTCATCAATCATCGCGCAAAGCTGTTCGACTTCATTATCGATAAAGCTTTGCTCCTCAGCAGACAGCTTAGGATAAGGGTACTCAGCAAAGGTATTCCAATCAGGCGCGCCCATAAACAGCTCTTTTTCCCACCAGCTCGTTCCGGCATCGAGTGCTTCGCGCTCAGTATCGCTCATGCTCGGCATAGCCCCGCCTAAAGTCTTATAGACAGGCTTAGTAATAAGCGCTTGGCGGATAGGAGTAATAAGAAGTACTAGGCATAGTAGGGCAATCGGCACCCCTAAGATAAGCGACCACGGACTGATAAAGGCGGTGACTACTACCGTCACAATAGCGATAATACTGCCAGTCACCCTCGACAACGACATTAAAAAGATGGCCAAAATCACGGCTAACTGAATAAGTATTGCCAAAACAAATAAACCAATCGCCATGACGGTCTCCTTAACAAGCGCTAGTAAAACTAAAGGTAGTGTTATAAATAAAGAGTCGTTATAAAATTATGGTAGTCACCAGTAGGTGCATCTCTATATAACGTTAAAAGCTGCAATCATTGCAACAGAAATCTAGTGATCAAACTTTCAGTCTGCAATAACACAGTAATATAATTTTATCTTCCAATATGAAACAATACCTGACAAGTATCAAGAATAAAAATGCTGTTCTATGTCGAGAATATGTATCCATTGCTAGAGAGTAAGGAGATATAAAATAAAGAAAGTATGAAAGTCATTTAGTGATAATGACCTCATCACACGATTAGACTGTATTTTTTGCAGATGTGTTTTTATATCCTCAGTTATAGTATAAGCATCAGCTGATAACTTCTATAATACCTACTCAAGATAATCAATATTCAAGCGAAAGGGGCTAGGCCTTGTTCGGCATAAGACAGCGTATCATTGCGGCCAACGATGATGTGATCGACTAAAGATAAATCTAACAAGTCGCACGCTTTTTTGAGCTCATAAGTGAGTATATTATCCGCGGCTGAAGGTTTAGAGTCGGTATGAGGATGGTTGTGAGCGATTATCAACTGACTAGCGGCGTGAGTGAGTGCGTGGCGAAGTACGTGTTTGATGCAGACCGAGCACGAGGAGATACCGCCGGTAAATAGTATCTCAAAGTTCAGCAGACTCAAGGCATTGTCTAAACACAAGACGGCAAAGACTTCTCGGTGCTCGCCGCGTAATTGCGTACTAATATAGTCTTTGACCACTTGTGAGCGCCCAAGTCCCTGTCCGGTTTTAAGCTTACTGTCTAAGTAGCGCGTGCCCATCTCAAGCGATGCGAGTATCTGGGCATACTTGGCAGGGCCGATGCCATGGCAGGCAAGAACGACCTCTTTTGGCGCAGCTAACAGCTCGGCAAGCGAGCCAAACTCATCGATCAAATACCTTGCCAGCTCAATAGCCGACTGCGACTGAGTACCGGTGCGCAAAAATATCGCTAGTATCTCAGCGTCAGAGAGATGACTTGCGCCAAATTTTAGTAGCTTTTCTCTTGGTCTATCATCTTCGTGCCAATCCTTGATCGCCATTATTCATCCTTTCTTGGCTAAGAGTTATGGAGGGGTTTTGCGCGCGGTTTTTGATTGATTCATTCACAAAGCTAGTCATGGTTTTTTATAAAAAATGGCTAAGCTAGCGATAGCACTATAAAACCTTACCTAACTTATCTCATACTTGTTACTATAAGCGCAAATTTTATCTTTTCTTTTCTTTATTACCTATCGATGTCATGCTTATGTCAAACGTTCTACTCGCTATCACCGGCGGTGTCGCCGCTTATAAATCTGCTTTTTTTGCCCGCTTATTGATCAAAGCAGGGTTTGAAGTGCGCGTCATTATGACCACAGGGGCGCAAGCTTTTATTACCCCGCTTACCTTGCAAGCTTTAACTGGTAATGAGGTACATACCTCACTACTCGATGAAGAGGCTGAGGCGGGTATGGGGCATATCGAGCTGGCCAAGTGGGCCGACTTACTCATTATCGCGCCCGCTTCTGCCAATACTCTAGCGCGACTGGCGATGGGCATGGCCGATGATTTGCTTACTACCGTTTGTCTAGCGACTAGCGCGCCTGTCATGGTTGCTCCGGCAATGAATCAGCAAATGTGGGCGCATCCGGCGGTGAGTCTTAATGTGCAGACTTTGCGTGATATGAATTATCATATCATTATGCCAGCGAGCGGCGAGCAGGCCTGCGGTGATGTCGGTGCTGGGCGCTTGCCTGAGCCTGAGCAGCTATTGAGCGAGGTGCAACTGTTTTATAAGCAGCAGTCTATTGAACAGAGTTTAACGGGCAGGCGAGTGGTGATTACCGCAGGGCCAACGGTTGAGGCGATAGATCCGGTGCGCTATTTGTCCAATCACTCTTCTGGCAAGATGGGTTTTGCACTAGCTAATGCCTGCCGTGATGCTGGCGCGGAGGTGGTGCTAATCGTCGGTGGTAAGGTGAGTCTGCCGACGCCGACGGGTGTCACGCGCATCGATGTGCTGTCAGCCGAGCAAATGCTGAGCGCCGCGCAGCAATGTGTCGATGGCACACATAGCGCCTTACAAGCTCTGCCAGCCTTAGCGTTTGACGAGCATCATAGCCATGACCACGAGCATGACGATTGCTGTGGTTGTAAGGATACGGATAGCTATATCGAAGAAAGTCGTCTCACTAAACCGGCAGATATCTTTATCGCGACCGCCGCCGTTGCTGACTATCGGACTCGCGATGCTGCGCCGCAAAAAATCAAAAAAACTCAGGACGCTATGTCGCTTGATTTGGTCAAAAACCCAGACATTTTAGCGACAATTTCTTTAGCGCATCCAGAGCTGTTTGTCGTTGGCTTTGCCGCAGAAACCCAGGACGTTGAGCGCTACGCGCGTGGTAAGCTTGCGGCCAAAGATTTAGACATGATTGCTTGTAATGATGTCTCCCGAGCTGATATCGGCTTTGCAAGCGATGATAATGCCATGCAAGTGTTTTTTGCTGAACACTATGATCAGGACGCAGTAGTGCTCGATAAAGCCAGCAAAAACAAAATCGCAGAGCAATTGACCACTTTGATAGGTCAGACCTTGGCAAAGCGCTAATGGTTTTGCGCACTAATAAAGGCAGTCATGCAAGCGCAGTTATGCCATACAAGTTTAACAGGTGAGCGCAATGGTGGCTGATGAGCACACACAGACGCTACTTTTATTAGCTATATTTGGCTTCGCGTCGCTGCTGCATGGTATTAGCGGACTTGGCGTGACTTTGGTGACGACTACCGCTTTAGCGAGTCTTTACCCTTTGCCGCACGCTATTGTATTGGTTATTTTTCCCTCACTACTACTCAATGCCATGACTTGGCTGAGTGGTGGGGGACGTAGTGTTTGGCAAAACCTCACTTATTATGGCAAACGTTACTGGCTATTGGCTTTGATGAGTTTGCTTGGCAGTCTACTGGGGGCAAAACTGCTCTTATGGGTGGAGAGCGCTTACATCTTATTGTTACTGGCCGCGGTGATAAGTTTTTATGTCATAACGGCACTGCTGGGCAAACAAATACGTCTGCCAAATACCAAGGCTATGCTCATTATCGTAGGTCTAAGCGCAGGTATCATAGGCGGCGCGACGAATGCCATGTCGACTATTTTGATGATGTACTTATTGTCAGCGAGCGATGATAAAGATACTATCGCCAAAGTCGGCAATATGTGTTATTTCTTAGGGAAGATTGCGCAAATTATTGTCTTGCGTGAGCCTATTATGGCGCTGACAGGGAGTGAGTGGCAACTGATAGCTATCCTTAGTGCGGTATCTGTTGTTGCCTTATTAGTAGGGATTCGCTTACGTCGTTATTTACCGCAAGCGCGCTTTCGTCAGCTTATTCTACTGATTTTAACGGGACTGGGTTTGCGCGTTGGCTGGCAGGGAATAACCGCATTAATGATGTAATGACCCTATAAAAAGATATAGTCGAACCACTATTAAAGTGTTAAAGCGTTAGACTCGTTTAGCCTACTACTGTAGTACTTGCACTCGTCTGCCTTGTACCACTTTTCATATTGATTGACTATAGCCACAACATACTTTTAAAAATGAAACAACTATCGGTATGTCTATAACGGTATACCTATAAAAAAACCTCACTGCTAAGTCATGACATTAACAGTGAGGTTTTGGCTTTGTTGTTATTGCTGTTTTGTATAGGACTCACTTAAAGTAAAAAGAAGTACGCCCATAGTCCAATAACGCCTGTAGCTATGATATTAAGAACCACGCCTGTACGTATCATCTCAGATTGTTTGATTAACCCCGTACCAAATACGATCGCATTCGGCGGCGTGGCTACAGGTAGCATAAAGGCGCACGAAGCACCAATGCCGATTACCAGTACTAATACTTCACTTGGAATACCCATCTGCTCAGCAATCGCTGCAAACACAGGGACTAATAGTGCAGCAGATGCCGTATTGGAGGCAAATTCGGTCAAAAAGATGATAAAAGCTGAAATAGCAATCATCACTAGGATGAGCGGCGCCGCTGATAAAGCGCTAGCAACGGTTTCCCCTAGCACTAAAGAGGCGCCAGAGACTTTTAACACTGTCGATAGCGCGATACCGCCACCGAATAACATGAGCACGCCCCAGTCGGTATTATCAGAGACTTGCTTCCAAGATACTAACCCTAAGCTAACGACAGCTGCCGCGGCTGATAATGCAATCACAGCATCTGTATCAGAGATATCTAATGCTGCACCTATTTTTTTGGAGAATATCCAGCTAAGCGCTGTCAAAACAAAAACAATGATAGTGACTATTCTTGGTTTATTCCACTCAATAACCTCATCTTGCGCAATAGTGACTTGTCGATTGAGATTAGGTTTGAGTACCAAGTACATCGCACCCAGCAAGATAGGTAACAACACTAGCATCATCGGGATACCAAACTTCATCCAATCGATAAAAGCGATATCTAAAGCTTTGGCAGCGATAGCATTAGGCGGTGAACCTACGATAGTCCCTAATCCGCCAAGACTGGCTGAATAAGCAATACCTAATAACACGAATACAAAGGTGCCACGATCTTTTTCGCGATCTACTTGGGTTAAAATACCTAGCGCTAACGGTAACATCATCGCGGCAGTTGCGGTATTCGATATCCACATCGACAAAAACGCCGTCACCCCAAATATCAAAAACACGGCGGTACCCAATTTACCACCTGACAAAGATAGTATTTTTAGGGCAATCTTTTTGTCTAATTGCTGTACGTGCAATGCTGCTGCTAAAGCAAAACCACCAAAAAACAAATAAATGATGGGGTTGGCAAAGCTTTGCAAACCAATTCTTGCATCAAAATCTGGAATGCCAATCAGCGTTCCTATTACCACGACCAGTATGGCGGTAATAGTGACGTGGACCGCTTCGGTAAGCCAAAGCGCGCCGATGAAGAACAACATTGCCAAGCCTTTATTGGCACTGATATCAAATGGCAGAATGTTATAAATCACTAGACTGACTACTGCTGCTATAGCGACGACGATCAATCCTTTGCCTGTACCTTTTGGAAAAGTATCGGTAAATAAATACTCATTACCGTCTTTAGGCAGGTGATCATCTAATTTTTGTTCTGACATGAATAGTCCTTGTTATGCGCAGAGATATGGTGGGAGTATTAACTAGAGGCTACTGATAGAGAATGATGAATAGACTAATCGCTTTTAAGGACAGCTGCTATAAGTCGCCAAGTCTTATCTTTAGCCACATAAAAAATTTAGCCATAAATATGGAAGCTATAGTAGCAGAATGATGTCGGTTAAAATAATGACTATTTTTGATGCTTCACAGCCAATCCATAATAGGGCGTGTTGAACATTCGACCATGGCACTGACAGAGACTATTTTTTAGGCGATTTGCAGATAAAAATGGTAAGTTTAGTTGTTCTAAGCGTCTATTTTTATCAATAAAGCGGCAAAAAAAAGTACTGTCCCTGTTGTTGTAGTTAGGGCTGATGCTAAAATCGCCCTAGTCGTTGTTACTGTTTAAATAAAATCAGCTATCCAATGCAATAAGCATTACCTGCAATTTTCACTTAGACTAGAACTATTTTAGCATCAGCAGTGCGCATTTGTGAATGTTCAACACGCCCTAATAAAGTGAAGGGTAAAAGATTTAATATCTGGTTCATTATTGACTACTATCGATGAACCGTTTACTCATT
This sequence comes from Psychrobacter sp. TB15, assembly GCF_000511655.1. Classification (NCBI taxonomy): domain Bacteria; kingdom Pseudomonadati; phylum Pseudomonadota; class Gammaproteobacteria; order Moraxellales; family Moraxellaceae; genus Psychrobacter; species Psychrobacter sp. TB15. Next base: position 171,153 of record NZ_AYXN01000015.1, on the reverse strand, counting down.
ACCGAAATAAAGCCGCTGCGCTATCCGAAAAGTATTACAGTGCGCCTCAACGACATCCTCAATATCCTCTGAATAGCCGCCGCCCATCACAATAGCGACTGGAATATCAGCGTCTTTGGCTTGCTGCAATACGTACTCATCACGCGCTTTACAGCCGGCTTGAGTGAGCGCTAGCTTGCCTAATTTATCAGTCGCTAGTACATCGACCGCCGATTGATAAAAAATCATATCGGGGGCGACCTCGTCTAGTAAGCGCGGCAAAGTGTCTTTTAATACGCGCAAGTACTCTTCATCGCCAGTATCGTTATCAAGCTCAATATCTAAGTCAGAGATCTGCTTACGAAAAGGATAATTCTTGGCGCCGTGCATGCTAAAGATAAACACTCTAGGCTCATCAGCCATAATACTGGCATTGCCATTGCCTTGATGCACATCCAAATCGACAACCAGTATTTTGCTCGCCTGTCCGCGGTTTAGCAGTAAGTTGCTGGCGATACAGACATCATTAAATACACAAAAACCCTCACCATGACCGGCAAAAGCGTGATGGGTGCCGCCGGCGACATTCATCGCTACCCCATACTGCTGAGCGTATAGCGCGCACTCATAAGTGGCATGTGCGATATGCCGACCGCGGTCGACTAAAGCCTCAGTCATCTCAAAACCGATAGGTCGCGCCTCTTTGCGGGTTAAGGTTTGAGTCTTGAGCTTATGCCAATAGTCAGCCGTATGCGTCGTTAAGATCTCCGCTTCTGTCAGCCGTTTTGGCGCAAAAAAGTTATCGGGAGTAATGGTGCCTTCACGCAATAAGCGCTCAGGAATCATAGTGTATTTTTGCATAGGGAAGCGGTGTCTTTCAGGTACGACATAACGAAACACTTCAGAATAAGCTATTTTCAACATAGTACTATCTTTTAGAACGGTGGTTTTAAAGCGGAGAATTTAAAATGGTGATCTTACAACAATAATCTTAAAGCGATGATTTTAAAAAAGCGGTTATTGCATTTTTTTGCTGGCTAAAAAATAAGTACGCGCATCCACTTGCGCGCGTAATTCGCCTAATAAAGTGGGCATATCCTCGCTAGGCTCTTGCGTATTTAGCAAGTCACTAAATACCTCGTAAGCAACAGTGGTCATAGCGACTACGCTTTGTAGTAAATGCTCAATGATATCGTCATCGAGTCCTAACACTTCGACATCAAGCGCGTTTTTGTAGCGCATCTCACCATCGCTGACATCCATCTCTAGATTACCCACGACCATATCGTAGTTGAGTTGGGTCATCAGTAACATCGCCGCACTTTGATGACTCTCTGGTATCAAAAACGGTAAAATCCCATAAACCGCGAGTAAACGCTCTTTTTCTTGGACTCGAAATAAGTAGCCGCAGTCTATTTTTCGGTTTCTCATCCGCAGTGATAGATAGTGCGACTGCTCAGCGTCCGAGATCCTAGGTTTGTAGTGCGTATAATGCCAGTGTTTACTACGAAAATAGAGCTTTAAATAATCGATAATCGGCGTCTGATTTGGGCTATTAATAGAATCTTTGCTTAAAGACGCTCGCTTTGAGAAGTCCTGTCTTGACGAGGCCTTAGTCGTTTTGCTGGTATTAATATTATCGGCTACACGATTATTTTTATTGTCATCCTTTGCACTCTCAGTGCGCAAGCTTTCAGGTTGTTTCCTGTCCGCGCCAATAGCACTGTTATCATTGCTAACATTGTCTTTATGGTCAATATTGTCAGCAGGACTGCTGTCTTGCGGCGCGCTACTGGTGAGTAGTCGCTTGAGTTTTTGCCATAAGCTGAGTTTAGACTTACTATCCATAGTTTTGTCTTATAAGTGTGAGCGGATACAAAGATAATCCATTATCTTCTAGTCTGTAAAATAATAGCAAATAAGGAGCTATTAGTCTTTTGTCGCAAATATTTGTTGAATATTAGGCTGCTCATAAAAGGCCTGCAACATATCGCGTAGATGCGCGCTCAGCCATTCGCTATTGATAGCATCCTCGATGATAGGCAATAGCGTAGGAGTGAGTTTAGATACGGCTAGCTCATCAATATTGACGCTAGCGGCTAAGGCTGCGATAGTGTCGCCTTGATGATTGTCATACCAAGTCTCGACACTCGCCGCGACTAAACTGCGCAGATAAGGCGAGAGGCGCAGACGATTATAGCTTTGCTGTACGCTGGCTTCGATGTGCTGAATACTCCCATTATCAGGATCGTTGTCTAAGTAGGTTTGTAGTTGGCTCACGGGCTGATCTTTGATACGGGCCCAGCCCATTACGAGTAGCCTTGAGACTTCCTCGTTAGATAAGTGCGCTTGGGCATTCGCTTCTGCTTTATTGGTTAAATCCTTGATATTACGGTGTAAATAAGTTTGCAGTTTTTCGTCTAAGTTACGATTGGTGGCTTTTTCAAAAGAGCTACGACCCATTTTCATCAGCTTACCGACGCCGCCCGCTTTATCTAACGTGCTTTCCATAAAGTCGTTGATAGCGTGATACAAGGTTTGAGTCAGCAGATCGGCGAAGGTGTCATTACCGATGAGCGCGTGTATCAGTCCGTTACGCTGCTGCTGATGACTGCCGATATAATTCGCTAGCGTCTGTACTTGCGTCTCATCGACAAGCTCAGATAGCGGCACGTTGTCATTGACAGGATGATAAATCACAGTCTGCAGGATAGCTCTAATATCGGTGCGCATGACTTCAGTCATCGGCTGAGTGAGGAGCCAGTCATTAATGAGATGCTGTAAGTCCTCACAGCTTAGGTATTGACGCATTGGCTGGGTACCAAGCCATTGCCAAGCGTCATTGACCAGCGGCTTAGCTTGCTGACAGAGCCACTGCTGCGTAAACTCAATCTGGGCCTCGATTAGCTTATGAATTGAGGAGTCCGCCAGCTGCTCTTTATTGGCATTATGACTGGGTGAGTTGCCCTGTAAAGTATCAGGCGTAGAGTTGTTTGTAGGCTTTGATGATGTTGTATCTATTGTTGTATTTGCGGTCATATTTACAGCCATATTTAAAATTATGAGATTCGACTATTTGCTATACTATAGGTTTGCAGTGGTGGTATTAGCATAGCGTATTATGACATGAAGGTAACGGATGTTTTTAATGAATGTTTGTGCGAGATGCTTGTGAGGATTGTTTATAATCAGTTTGTAGATTACAGACCGTTTCTCAAGCGAATGCTAAAATCGCTACGAGCCTGAGTATTGAACTGTGCTAAGACAATACTCAAGCAATAATAGATAAGAGGTTTCGATGGACGTGTCATCTTTTTGTGCTACTCAAACAATGCCGGTGTTAGCGCTTAACAATGTGACCGTACAACGCGGTGAGACGCCTTTGTGCGCGGGCGTTGATCTGCAGTTAGCAGCTGGCGATATTTGTCATCTCATTGGTGCTAATGGTACGGGTAAAACCACCTTGCTGATGCAGCTAGCAGGTCTATTGCCAGTATTAACAGGGCACATAGACTATCTAGGTCAGCAAGGTTTGCCAGTGCAACCATTATACGTCTCGCATCAGCTCGGTATTCATCCCAATCTCACTGTGGCCCAAAACCTAACTTTTTTGCTTAATCTATATGGTATAACGCCAAGCGTCTATGATATTGATGAAGCTTTAGCTTGGGTGGGTTTGCAGGGTTTTGAGACCATCAGCTCAAGCCACTTATCCGCTGGGCAGACGCGGCGTATTACTTTATCCCGCCTTTACCTATTGAGCCCTGATGTCACCCCTTTGTGGCTACTCGATGAGCCGTTTACGGCACTCGATGTCGATATGGTGGCGCGAATGCAAGAGCACTTACAAGCGTTTGCCGCGGCAGGAGGAGCGATAATAATGACCAGTCATCAGGCCGTCGATGTGGCCAATCAAGTGCTGGACTTGTCAGCGTATCTTGACTTGTCAGAACATGAGTCACTAGAGCCTGATTTATCAGATGACGAAGATTTAGATATACCGTAATGGGTTTAGGTAACGACTGTTTTGCAGTAATGACAATGCTAAACAATGCTAAGTGATGCCAACCAATGCTAGACATTGCTTATATATAGCACGGGTTATGTTCAATATATGATGCTAGGTGTATAGGATAAAGGGCTATAAAGGGTAACGAATGACGGAAAGCCGCATACAAAATATAAATAGTGGTCATATCAATAATGATGGCGATGCTAATATTGGCGATATAAATAATGCTGCTCGCACTATCAGCTTCATGCAATTGTGGCGTCGTGAATGGCAAGTCAAGCAGCAAGGCGCGGTACAGTGGTTATATCCATTAGTACTGTTTTTGGTGATTGTGACTTTATTTCCGCTTGCCGTCGGTAGCGAGCCGCAGCTATTGCAGCGCTTAGGAGTGCCAGCGGTGTGGATTGCCGCTTTACTCTCCTTAGTTATGGGCGTTGATGGACTGTTCAAGCCTGCACTCGATAACGGCACGCTTGCGCAATTGGTCGTCGCCAAAGCCTCACTACCGTTATGGGTGCTGATGCGCCTCACCATTCATTGGCTGTTTAGTAGTGGCATTGTGGCGTTACTGAGCTTATTAGCGGTGCCTTTATTTGGCCTGAGTTGGTTTGAGGCGGGTATCTTGATGGCGTCGATTATCGTTGGTAGTCCGATGTTGCTGATGCTCTCAGCGATTGCCAGTAGCTTAACGTTATCCCTAAAAAACGGCGCGGTGCTTGTACCTCTGATTGCGCTACCGATGCAGCTACCGGTATTGATTTTTGCGACGGGTGCAGTGGACTTATTTGCGACGGGCCTCAATGGTTTGCCTATTTTGGCGTTACTCTTAGCGGGTAGCATAATCTCCCTACTGGTAATGCCTTGGGTGGTTGCGATGACGCTGAAAATGTCTTGGCTGAATTAAAACAATTAGGCGCTTTAGCGATGAGCTGTGCGAAAGTTTAGGCTTTGAGTTTACAGCGTGGTTAAAAGCGCTAACTTTGCTATAATAGAGGATACTCGTTTTTGCTGGTGACCTAGCAACGATAAGGTGAGCAAAAAACGACTATAAACAAGGCGTTAGTGATAATGACTAGCTTATCGTTGCTAGTTTATCTTACTAGCTTTGTTAATGATTACTCTCTCATAAGCCTGCTTCATTTACTTGCTATGTAATAGGTCTAATCCATGCCCAACCTCAACAATGTCTCATCGCCAAATGTGTGGCAGCGCCTTTGGCAAGGTTTTTTGATTACTGTAGGGACTAAGCAGTTCTTTCGTATCTTTTCGCCTTGGGTGAAGTGGCTTAGTATTTTGGCGGCTATTTGTCTGGCTATAGGCAGTATTTGGGGTTTGGCCTTTGCGCCGCCTGATTATCTGCAAGGTAATAGCTACCGAATTATTTTTATTCATGTTCCTGCTGCCAGCCTTGCGATCTCCATCTATTTTGCCCTAGCGGTATTAGGGGTGATCTTTATGGTGTGGAAGATAAAGACGGCAAGCTTAGTGGCGCAAGCACTCGCGCCTTTTGGGTTTTTGTTGTGCGTGATTAGTTTACTTACTGGCTCAATTTGGGCCAAGCCCACTTGGGGCACTTACTGGGTGTGGGACGCGCGTCTGACCTCGATGCTGATTTTGGCGTTTTTGTACGCAGGGGTAATGGCGTTATTTGCTGCGTTTGAGCATACCTCTAATCGCGGTAAAGCCGCCGCCATTTTATCCATCGTCGGCGCGGTGAATCTGCCGATAATCAAGTACTCAGTGGAGTGGTGGAATACGCTACATCAAGGCGCGACCTTTACGCTGACCGAAGCGCCAAAAATGTCAGCAGACATGTGGCTGCCATTGCTGCTCATGGTGATAGGGAGCTATTTATTAGTAGCAGCGCTTGCGATCTATCGGACCAATACCCTAATCTTAAACCGCGATCAAAGCAAAGCTTGGGTCAAAGAATACATCCGCAATCAACGTAAATAGTAGCAACTTAAATAGTAACAACGTTAATAATATCAAAATGTTCTGAGTGTTTTAGCATCGCGCTATTGTAGTTTACGTTTTAAAGTACCTTGAAAGTACATTAGGAGAACAAATGCAGCCTTACTTTTATAGCCTCTCGGAGTTTTTTGCTATGGGTGAGCATGGCGTTTTTGTTTGGTCTTGCTGGGCGATTACTGTTGGCCTAGTTTTGGCTTTTATTTTCTATAGCCGCGCGCAAAGAAAGACGCTACTAAAACAGTTAACTATTCAACAAGCGCGTCAGGCGCAGCGCCATTCTAGTAAGCCGCCTAGCGCTGCGACCAAATAAAATGTCTGCCAGCGCTTCTTAATACTTCTCAGAATTCCTTAGGACTGTATAGTCCCTTTAGTGACAGTAGTTTCCCAATGATTAGGTTTGACCGCAGCAGTTTACTCAGGTTTTATCGGTTTTATTGATTTGTACCAGCTACGCTACCATATAAACGTTATAAAGCTACTATAGTTAGCTCAAAATAAAGTTGTTATAAATTTGAACGCGCTACTACTGGTATAAATTTTACTTGCGTGCTGTTATCTTTCGATGCTGCTTAAAATTCATCCCAGCAGCGCTATGACATTTTTATAGTGAATAGACTACAGTAAGATTTACTGCGCAAAATAGCTATTTTATAAAAGAGGTAAGATATGAACGCCGTTCGACGTAAAAAGCTTATGTGGGTTATGTTTACGCTAGCAGGTGCGGCTATCGCTGTGGTGCTCGTCATCTATGCTATCGGACAGCAAACAGATTATTATTTTGATCCGACTGCGATTGCTCAAGGTGAAGCGCCGCAAAATAAGCGTATTCGCGCAGGTGGTATGGTCGTCGCCGGTAGCGTACAACGTGCTCCTGATGACCCTTTAAGTGTGCAGTTCGCTATCACGGATTTTGCAGAGACGGTTCCGGTCACTTATCAAGGTATCTTGCCAGACTTATTCGCTGAAAATTCAGGCGTTGTCGCTACGGGCAAAATGCAAGGCGAAACCTTTGTCGCCGGTGAGGTCTTGGCTAAGCACGATGAAAATTATATGCCTGTTGAGGTGGCGGAGTCTTTAAAAGAAAATAATCGTAAGGGTCTGGCTCCTGCCTCTGAGCAGTACAATCCTGCTGAGCCTATCCATAAAACGGAAACGTTACAGCAGTAAAAACGGCTATTAAAAACTTAGATATTAAAAGCTCAGTTCGCTGCAATAAGAAAGCCACCAATACTTATATCGGTGGCTTTTTTGCGTTCAAGGGTTTTATTTTCAAGAGTAATTAGTCTATTGAAAAAAGCCTCTAAAATCAGTCGTCCCATTGTGGTGAGTAGTCAGGATGCTCGATTTTACGGCCATCGCTACGGGCCAACTTGCCGATCTGCTCTAACTCATCAGCACTGAGCTCGATCTTAGTGGCGTCTAAGTTACCTTGCAGATGCTCAGGGTTAGAGGTCTTAGGAATAGCGACGCGATCTTTATCTGAGAGTATCCAAGCCAATGAGACTTGCGCTGGCGTGGCATTATGGTTATCAGCGATTTTTTGAATCACTTCATTATCGAACACATCACCGCGCGCTAGGGGCGAGTAAGCTTCTAACAAAATATGATGATTATTCAAAAAGGTCTGCAAGCTGTCTTGCTTAATAAACGGATGAAACTCAACTTGATTGACGACGATTGGCACATCAGCGTGTTTTTTTGCCTCTACTATGTTGGCAATATTAAAGTTAGAGACGCCAATATGACGAGTCAGACCTTGTTTTTGTAGCTCGCACAGTGCAGGAATGGTCTCAGATAAAGGCACACGGTCATCTGGCCAGTGCAATAGCAGCAAATCTACATAATCCGTATCTAAATCTTTTAGCGATTGCTCGGCGGCGGCTTTTAGCTTCTCAGGTTCAAACTTCATATCATCTGGGAAGATCTTAGTGGTCAAAAAGAACTTATCACGAGCCACGCCTGATTGCTTGATACCTTCACCGACCTGCTTTTCATTACCGTAAGCTTGCGCCGTGTCTATGTGCTCATAGCCCATCTGCAGCGCTTTGCTGACGACTTCAACACAGTCGTTACCTGTAGATTGCCAAGTCCCTAGTCCTAATACTGGAATGTTAGCTTGTCCTGCCGTGCGAATAGTATAGTTTTTTGTGCTCATATTATTATCCTTGTTGCCAAAAATGTTTATCCACTATAAAAAAAAGCGACTCTAAGCGAAAGGGCAGCTGACGCTTTTCTACAAAGTACGAACAGCTTGTAACGTCTCTTAAAGTCTAGAACCGAATTGGCATAGCGACATAGATAATAATGAGTCTTTGTATTTACAAATCCTTACTCGTAAAAGGGTTTTATATTTGTACATATAAATTTTGAGATCATATAAACCGCGATTTACCGGAAAATGAATCAAGAGCTAGGCATCAAAAAAACGCCCACTACTAGAGTAGTGAGCGCTGCTCATGTTATCTGCTTGAAACAAAATTGTTTACATATGAATGTGCTACTGATGCAAATTTTACCTGCGTGCTGCTATTTTTTGATGCTGCGTCAAATTCATTCAAGTAGCGCTACGATACTCTTAAAGCAATTGAACGGTAGTCATTCCAAAATAAAATGCTTAACTTACTCAGCAGCAACTTTACCAGTAGCAGACGCCGTACCAGCAGTCGCGGTCACTTCGTTGCCATTAGCATCCCAGATCTTTGGATATTTATAGCCTGGGAAAGAGTCATGCGCGTACGCTTTGAAAGCTTCAGAGTTATAAGCATTCGTGACATCTTTCACCCACTTTTTATCAGCGTCAGCTGACTTAATCGCTGACCAGTTGACATAGTTAAAGCTTGGCTCTTGGAATAACGCTTCAGTCAGCTCGATACCAGCATCGGTTGCATAGTTGCCATTGATAACGGCAAAGTCCACTTCATCGCGCGCGCGTGGCAGCTGCGCCGCTTCTAATTCAACGATATTGATATCGTATTTGCTATTATCAGCGATATCTGTTTTGGCTGCGGTTAGCGGATCGATATTGTCTTTTAGGGTAATCCAGCCCAGATCATCCATCATCACTAGCGCACGAGCGAAGTTACTTGGATCGTTTGGCGCTGAGACGCTCATACCCTTATAAGCGTCTTGTAGGTCACTCTTTTTACCCGAATAAATTCCTAGCGGCGCGGTTGGCACCTGAAAGACTTCGATCAAATCTAGGTCGTTTTCAGTCTTAAAGGTATCGAGATAAGGCTTATGCTGAAAGATATTGATATCTAAGTCGCCATCAGCCAAGGCTAAGTTCGGACGGACATAGTCGGTAAAGGTAATGAGCTCAACCTCATAGCCTTGCGCTTCAAGTGAGCCTTTAACTTGGTTACGTACCATGTCAGCGAAGTCGCCTTCGGTGGTACCAATGGTGATTTTGCTGTGCTCAGGATCGATATCGGTCGCCGCTGCAGTCTCGTTAGTTGGCGCTTCTTTGGTCGCTTCTGGCGCTGAGGAGTTATTACAGCCGACTAATACAAGGCCTGAGACGCCGACAGTGGCAAGTCCAAGCGCTAATTGGCGGCTGATATCTGTTAATTTCATAAATTATCCTTAATAAAAATGCATTAGGGGTCACGGCTTGTCCATCAGTCATTAAAAAAATGATTAGAATAGAGTCTGTTGGGTATTCACAATCAAGCAATGCTGCTAAATAACCTGTGCATAAAAAGAGCACAAAAGTAACTTTAGTACCTTATAAAGTCAAGCGTTTTGCTTATGAGTAATCTGCATCAAAGGTGGCGTATTATTCATAAGCTTGTGCTCAGCAGTGAGAGTCGATAACTCCTTTTTATCAACGTCTTATTAGCACTAGCGTTGGCCATAAACGTTGATCATAGTGCTTTGACAAAAAAGGCTAAGACTAGCGCTTATCTAAACGCGTCGCCAGCCAATTACCAAAGGCTTGAATTGAGATGACCATGACAGAGAGCATGATGACGATAAACACCATGACTTCGGTCTGATAGCGATAGTAACCGTAACGAATGGCTAAGTCGCCCAAGCCGCCGCCGCCAATCATACCAGCCGCTGCAGAAAAGGAGAGGAGGCTGATACACAAAATAGTCACTGATAATACGATACCTGAGCGTGCCTCATTAAGGAGCACTTTGATGATGGTAAAGGGCCGAGCGCCCATAGATTCGGTGGCTTCAATGATTCCGCGCGGGACTTCGCGCAGGTTTTGTTCTACCAAGCGCGCAAAATAAAAGGAGCCGGCGATAGCTAGTACCAAGGAAGCGGCAATCGGACCGATACCGGTACCGACAATAGCTTTGGTAACAGGGCTCATCGCAATCATCAAAATTACGAACGGAAAAGCGCGCATAAAGTTCGTGACGCCGCCGAGCACTCCGTATAATGCTTTGTTTTGTAAAAACTGCCGGTCACTCGATAAAAATAAAAATACGCCGAAGAGTCCACCGATAGTCACCGCCGCGGTGGTAGAGATACCAAGCATAATAAAAGTATCAAGGGTTGCCTGCCAGATCTCTTTTTTTAGAGCCAGTAACTTATCAATCGAGGCGGATAATTCAGCACCAGTCAACATATCTATTTCTCTTGCTTTATTAGGTTATCGCTAATCTTCGTGGACTAAGCCTTGGCCTATCGGAGTGGTGGCTTGAATCAGACCGTCTCGGACTTGAGCAACTTCAAGTAGCTGTCCTTCGTGCAGGAGAGCGGCACGATCGCACAATCTACGAATGACGCTCATCTCGTGAGTGACAATGACAATAGTCACCCCAAGCTGCTGATTAATATCACGCAGGCAGGTGAGTAAGCTGCGGGTAGTAGCAGGGTCGAGTGCACTGGTAGGCTCATCAGCAAGCAATACTTTAGGGCTCGGAGCAATCGCGCGGGCGATACCGACACGCTGCTTTTGGCCGCCTGAGAGCTGCGCAGGGTAATGACTGGCGCGGTCGGTGAGATCGACAATGGCTAAGCACTCCATGACGCGTTTGTGAATATCACGACTAGGATACCCTGATACTGTTAGATTAAATGCCACATTGTCAAAGACCGTACGATTCGACATTAGATTAAACTGCTGAAAGATCATCCCAATGTTATGACGAGCGATACGTAAATCGCTCGCCGTTAAAGTGGTCAAATCCGTACCATCAATGATGACCTGTCCATTATCGGGACGCTCTAGCATATTGATTAGGCGTAGTAGGGTTGATTTGCCCGCGCCAGAATAGCCCATGAGACCGAAGATCTCACCTTGTTTGACCGTCAAAGAGGTCGGCTTCACAGCAGTAAACCAATGTGCCTTACCATCGGCCCCTTTTATGGAGCGGTCGCTCATAAAGCTTTTGGTCACATCATTTAGGACGATCATGTCACTCATGGAATGCTCAAAATTTGATAGAGAATAAAGTAAATAAGGACTAGCGTTAACGATAGAATAAGGGGCGGTAATATAGCATAATATTGAGTGATATGGCACAGGCAATTGTCAATCGTGCAGTACAAATACGAGGAATCATGCAAGGGGACGACAAGCCGCGGCAAGTGCTGCCAGGCTCATAACCTCTTATGATCAGCGCTTGATGTTAAGCTGTACGCTTTGACTGTCTTTATAGCTATAATGCGGATCATGCTTGACCGGTATCACCACCAAAAAACGAGTGTGCCCGTTGATAGTATCTGTCAAAATACGGCCTTGATGCGCGTTAACGATTTGTGAGACTAGCGATAGCCCTAAGCCTGAGCCTTTCTTCTTTTGCTGCAAACGTACAAAAGGGCTGAAAATCTCTTCGCGCTTATCTTCAGGGATACCCGAGCCCTCATCAATCACCGCGAGAACGGCATATTTAGGTGCAGGGCGCACAGGCTCTGCTTTGGCTTTTTTGAGGTGTTTTTTGAATAAGCCTTCTTTTTTTGGAGTGGTCGTTGTCTCGCTCTTACGCTCATCAGTATCTGTTTTTACGTCTGCCTTATCGTTATCATCCGCTATTCTTAGTGCGCTATCGTTAGCAACTAATTCAGTAGAATCATGGCTAAGCGGCATAGGTTGACTGACACCTTTCTTGACACTGGTCTCACCATTAGCTAAAAGTGTCTTAGAGGCGGCTTGCCAAGTTGCATTTTGCATATGATCTATCTGCTCAGCTGTGATCTGCGCGGAGCAAGAGAGATAAACGCTATCGATAATAGACGAGTGCGCTGATACTGATGTTTGTTTGAGACTTTGTGTCAAAGCGTCTGTTGCCTCGTTAGTGGCTATGTCAGCGCCGCCGTTATGGTCTATAGACAGCTCATCATTGATAGGATTAATGCCGATACTCTCACCATTACGATAAATAGGTGGCAGAGGTGCAGGCGTATCTTTCTCTGCCGAGTTACTAAAAGTATGGTCGTCAACAGGCGAGCTCATAAAACGATCAAGCTCATTACCTAGGGGCTGATTGGAGTTATCTAACGTCTCATAATCCTTGTCGTCCAAGCTATCATAATCAGCAAAGCTACTATTGAGTACCGATTGCAGCAGATAGTCAGGTACGTTGCCTGCCTCTTCGATCTGCTGCACGCCATATAAAAACACGGTAACAGGAGGCACGCCGTGGAGCATCGCATTATTAAGTAAGTTACGGATCAGGTGAGTCAGCATCGCCGATTGACCATCGATAATTAAGTGTTCACCAATTAGCGTAGCTTCAGAATAGTGCTGGCGCTCCTGATTGATTAAATCATACAGATCTAGACGCTCAACTTGCTGCAGCACATGACCGGCGTCCAAGCGGCTGACTAATAAGATACTCTCCACCAAATCATTAAGACCTGATAGGTCGCGATTGATAGCTTGCGCGCGTTTATCAAATTTGGTTTTGATGTCATTTGGCATCGCGCTTGCTAGCATATCCATCATCTCGATCTGCAAACGGATACGGGTAATAGGGGTGCGCAGCTCATGCGAAGCGTGAGCTAAGAGTAAGTTATTAGCATTGATAAGATGCTCAATCTTTTGCGCCGCTTGATTGAAGCCATGCGCGAGTGAAGCAATCTCATCATTGCCGCGAGCATTGACCCGAACGCTAAAGTCGCCGTCACCCAATTGAATCATTTGCTGGCTTAACTGATTGATTCGCCAAGTCATGGTCCGGGCAATCCACCAAAGAACGCCCGCCATAATCATTAGCAGCAGCAGTGTACCAGTAAAGAGGTTAAGGACGGCAGAAAGTACGGGTTTTTTGGGTGGTAAGCGCGACTCATATAATAGGGTATAGCCTGTGCTACTGTAGACTTGCGCTTGCTGGTTGGGCGGAGTATCGGCAAAGGAGGGAAAAACACGAGTCATCAAAGAGGGTTCTTCAGGTAGCAGCAAGGGCAGATCGCTATTGTCCGTCTGCATCAGTAGATGACCGTCGTTGTCATATAAGCCCATCTTCGCTTGCAGGGACTCATCAAAGATATCGAAGCTTTTTTTGACCACCGCTAGCATAAAGCGAGCTTGCAGGCGATTATCTTTGCTGACAGCGACATTCAAATCGTTCAAAAAAGGATCTATCTGCCCAAGAATTTGTGTCGCTAAGACTTCTGAGCGGATGCCTGCATCTTTATCGTACACCAGCTGCGTCAACAGCACCATAGCGACTGCAAATAAGGTAAGTGCCAGCATGACACTGGCAAATAACTTGGCAAAAACAGAACGAAAACCGAGCTGCTGCATTAAAGAGTCTCTACTATCAGGCAAGTATGTATCCTAAGTGTATAGCTATTGGCATACTAGGCATACGTATACTAAGCATATCATACCTGATCAGTGGCAAATTGATAACCAACGCCGCGTACCGTAATGATGCGTTTTGGCTGACGCGGGTTGTCTTCGATTAACGCTCGCAGACGCGAGATATGTACATCAATGGCGCGGTCAATATTGTCTGAGCTATCATCGTTAGGCATCGCTTGCCAGAGCTGCTCGCGGTTCAATACTTTGCCTGAATGAGTGGCAAAATAATGCAATAGTTGAAACTGATGCGTCGTCAAGCGTACCGGCTGATCGTCGATAGTGACTTCATGGCTATCAGGAAAGACGCTCAAACGGCCAAAGGTTAAGCTGTCTGATTGACTATCTGCTTGGTTTGGTTGCTCATGGCGACGAATCACTGCACGAATACGAGCCAACAGCTCACGTGGCTCAAATGGCTTAGCGATATAATCATCAGCACCCATCTCAAGTCCTAAGACGCGGTCAGTCGTATCTCCTTTGGCAGTAAGCATGATAATAGGCACCTTATTGGTGATATTACTATTACTGCGGATTCTTTGACAGACTTGCATACCATCCATGTCCGGCAGCATAAGATCAAGCACAACCAAATCAATATCGCGCTCTTTGGTGTCTAAAATATCTAACCCTTCTTGACCAAGACCGGCATGATGGACATCGTAATAGTTCATTGTTAGATAGTCGCTAATAAGCTCAGCCAAATCTGGATCATCTTCAATCAATAAAATTTGCTTACTCATGGTTCATCTCCTAAAAATACTCTCAGTGATAGATGCTTAATATAGATATTGCCATCATTTTAATAAGTACTCTTTTATAAGGGCTACGTCATTATTATTTATAGTCAGCTCTTTCGTACCTTTTGATTCAGCGCTATTATTAAAGACAACGCTTTACGCTTAACCTTTAATGGCTAATATTTTGAAACTGATATTTTATACCTAAGGTTTTGCACTTAGTGTTTTTACCTAAGCTTCATATCCAATCATCAGTTTGCCAAAAAAGCACCTGAGCAAACAAGACGCGCTTTGTTAATATTTCTACACAATGTAACTGTCTATTTAAAACTGCAGCTTTACTAAAGCATTAAGGAGTCAAAACGGCGTCAACGAAGCGGCTTCAATCAGTGACAGATCTGTCACTGAAAGCTGCAAGATCAAAAAAATCTGCATTGGTAACGTTAAGAGATAACCACTTTTTTACCTGCAGATTCCACTGGTAAATCGGCTAAACAAATCAAGCTATCATTGTTAACCCCAGCAATCAGGTACTGTTCTGTGTCTGGATTGTATTCGATGATCTCGACAGGCTGGCGAGTCAAGCGCTGATCCTGCTTGACGATCCAAACGTTTGCAGTAAGCGGTGTTATGGGCTGATAAGGAGGCCGTTTTAAAGCGCTCAGATCAGCATCGTGTATAGCGAGCTCAGGGACGATAGTACCTACCGCTATTTGACCATAATTAACGCGGCCTGTAGCAATCATACCTGCCTTAAGACTACCTTCGCGGCTGGCATCGTTCTTTAATACTTGTACATGAACTTTTAGTTTATTTGGGTTATCGCCAACGCTCAGCTTACTGATTTGGCCGGTATATTTTCTAGGATGGCTTTGAGTACTGAAATTGACGTTCTGACCGACAGAAAGCTGTGGTTCAGCTTGAATAGGCAGGGTTGCAATAAACTGCAAATGAGTGTCATCTGCTAAAGATAACAGCAGCGTACCAGCTGCAAGCTTATCGCCACTAGCTACCGGCAGCGTCGTCACTCGTCCAGCAAAACTGGCCCGAACGATAATAGCAGCGTTTTGTGCTGTTGTTTGTGTGCTCGGCTGCGACTCTGGTTGTTTTTCTCTTTCTGTAGCAGGGGTAGGGGCAGATTGCGGGTTGGCTTGCTTCGCGCCTTGTTCGCTAGCAGTCTCGTTACTTAATCCAAGGTTTGACTCAACGTTTGGCGATTGAGCAGTGTCAGCAAGCTTAGTTTTAGGTTCTTTTACAGCAGGTTTCTGCGCTGGTTGGCCATCAGTGTTACCGCGACTTGTTGCTTTGTCGCCCGACGAGTCAGTAATGTTTTCAGTGGTATTTGCAATGATACTGTCATTTATATTGTCGCTTAGCTTCTTATCTGCATTTACACTATCGTCAGCTTGCTTCTTAGCTTCGTTATTACGAGGCAGTGATCCAGCGCTGCCAGCAATGTTATTGTCATCGATATCCTGTAGCGCCAAGATAAATAGGGGCGTACCTTCTTCTACCCATTGACCTTGTTGAACCAGCACCTGTTGTACAGTGACTGCTTTGGCAGTGACAAACTTTGATTGTTTAATAGGTTCTATCTCGCCTTGTAGGCCAAGGCTTGGCTGATAACGAGAGGACTTAAGGTTTAAAATACTATCAGCAGATAAGGTAACGGTATCGTCATTGACTATAAAAGATAAGTTTGCGTCCTCGCTCATCGGCTCACTTTGCGCGATCGCCGATTGACTCGTATCTTCGGGCGGCTGACAGGCTGTCATTAGCAATATACTGATAAATAAAGCAGTATTTTTGTGATAAGAAAAACGTATCATATCAGTCACCGTTGACAGCAAATAGCTAAGTTAAAAGGAATATAGAGCCATATTTTAGGCTAAAGTGTCTAAAAAGTGACTTGGGCGGTTTTATTAATTGCAATTCAATCTTGTATTGTTAATACTTTGTTTAGTATATTATTAAAATAATGATAACTTTCGTCTTATATAGGTAACTTATCTTACACACTTATAGTAATACAGTTAGGTTGCCG
Organism: Psychrobacter sp. TB15; assembly: GCF_000511655.1. Classification (NCBI taxonomy): domain Bacteria; kingdom Pseudomonadati; phylum Pseudomonadota; class Gammaproteobacteria; order Moraxellales; family Moraxellaceae; genus Psychrobacter; species Psychrobacter sp. TB15. The sequence goes on along the minus strand of NZ_AYXN01000015.1, from coordinate 154,645 downwards.
TCATATTACAACAGTTGGTTTTGGATAAATGTATGAATGTTATACAGTTGATATGACTCTAATTATAAAAAAAATAACAAAGTAGATAATAATAGCAGCATAATAAGGCAAAATATCAGCTATTTATAGTACCCTTTATAGCATCTTAGCTATAACTAGAGTCTAAGCTATAGATAGTAATTTTAAAGTTTATAGGATAGTAATGATGGACAGTAATTTTGAAGGGCTAACCGTCATGGTGATTGATGACTCAAAAACCATGCGTCGTACCGCAGAGACCTTGCTAAAAAAAGCAGGCTGCGAGGTGATTACCGCTATTGATGGCTTTGATGCGTTAGCAAAAATTGTAGATAACAATCCAGATATTATCTTTGTTGATATTATGATGCCGCGTTTAGATGGTTATCAGACTTGTGCTTTGATAAAGAACAACCCTAATTATGCTGATAAGCCCGTCATTATGCTGTCGTCTAAAGATGGCTTATTTGACAAAGCTCGCGGGCGTATCGTTGGCTCTGATGAGTATTTGACGAAGCCATTTAGTAAAGATGAGCTATTTGAAGCTATCAGTCATTATCGCTAATTGCTTTTGGGTTTTATAGATTATACTCCCACTCATTTTGGCAAATTTTTATAACAGATCCTACGGATACTCATTACAAAGGAAGCAATCATGACCACTGTTTTAGTCATTGATGACTCGCCGTCTGAGATGGCAAAATTTCGCGATATATTGGCTAAAAATAACTTTCAAGTTATAGAGGCTACTAATGGTATCGAAGGCTATCAGATGGCTACCGAGCATGTACCAGATGTGATTTTGATGGATGTCGTCATGCCTGAGATGAATGGTTTTCAGGCCACTCGTAAAATCACTCGCGATCGTACGACCAAGCATATACCAGTAGTCATTATCAGCACCAAAAGTCAAGAAACAGACAGAGTATGGGGTAAGCGTCAAGGCGCAACCGAGTATCTGACCAAGCCTATCAACGAGCTTGAGCTTATGCGCATTATTCGTAAAGTTATGGAGTAAGTTGTGGCTTCTAGAGGGTTTATTGAGCTATTGCGTCTGGCTGATTTGGCTAATTCGCGCAGCAGCGGTCGTCAGGGTAGAAAAGACTATGACTGGCGCGGGGTGGTGTTTGAGAGTAGTGGTCAGCGTTTGGTGGCGCCTCTAGGTGAGGTGGCGGAGATACTGACGATGCCTGAATACACTAGCATGCCGTTAGTTCAGCCTTGGCTACTCGGTATTGCCAATGTACGTGGACGATTGTTACCACTGACAGATTTGGCAAAGTTCTTACAGACACCAAGCAGCTCAGCTCAAGACAGCTCAAGAAAGGTATTGGTCATCGATCATCATACGGTATTCTCCGGTCTCATTGTCGATAAAGTCTTAGGCATTGAGCAGTTCACCCAAGATCAATACCGGCCAGAAGCTCTGCCTAGTGATTCAGCTTTTGCACCTTATAATCATGGTAAGTTTCACAAAGATGAAAAAGATTGGTTTGTTTTTATGCCAAGCTTACTGGCGCAAGATAAGCGCTATATAGATGCCGCCATATAAGTGTGGTTGCAAGTTTTAACCGTTAAAGCTTGCGGCTATCGTTTTTGGAGTACGCTCGTTATATTAAATATTAACAGCGAGATAAATAGAGCAAAGAGTGGATTCAGCACGCACAATGAGTCAATTCAGTCATGATATAACTTAGACCACGGTTTGAAAGGAATAAGCACGATGAGTGATGTTATAAAAAGTCCTAATACTGGTGCCAGTAACCAAACACCAGCTGTAAAAGAAGCTGCAAGCAAGTGGAGAGTTGTATTAGCCGTTTTTGCTTTAGTGAGTGTGGCCTGTTTGATATGGCTTGTCAGCTCACTGGCCTCAATCAGCCAATATGTGACTGATTTTAATCAGCTGATATCTTTGCCTGCTATTATCTTTATAGTCGCGCTAATCGGGGCAGCTTACGCTTTGTCACGGCTGCTTAAAGAACGAAGTGCCAATGAGCGCTTATTGATTGAGCAAGAAACGCTGCGTCGTCGCCAAGAGGCCAACGTCGAATCAGAACGCTCAAGTCAGATTCAAGAAGAAAACGAGCGTAACCAGCTGGCTATTTTGCGCTTACTTGATGAGCTCGCCGACTTGGCAGATGGTGACCTTACAGTGAATGCTACGGTATCAGAGGATTTTACAGGGGCGATTGCTGACTCTGTTAACTTTGCCATCGAGCAGTTACGTGAGCTGGTATTGGTTATTAATGAGACGGCGGACCGAGTCACAAACTCTACCGAACAAACTCAGGTTAACGCCGTCGAGTTGGTGGAGGCTTCTGAAAACCAAACGCAAGAGATTGCCAGTGTCTCTAAAGCGATTAACGAGATGACCATCTCAATTGACCAAGTTTCTAACAACGCTACTGAGTCGGCGAATGTTGCCCAGCGCTCGGTTGCGATTGCTCATAATGGTGCAGAGGTCGTTCAGCGTTCGATAGAAGGTATGAACGTCATTCGTGATCAGATTCAAGAAACCTCTAAGCGTATTAAGCGTCTAGGTGAGTCCTCGCAAGAGATTGGGGATATCGTTAGCTTGATTAACGATATTGCTGATCAAACTAACGTTCTGGCATTGAACGCCGCTATTCAGGCATCGATGGCAGGGGAGGCTGGTCGAGGCTTCGCGGTCGTTGCTGATGAAGTACAGCGTCTAGCAGAGCGCTCAGCCAACGCCACCAAACAGATCAAAACTTTGGTAAATACCATCCAGGCCGATACCAGTGAAGCGGTGACTTCAATGGAGTCAACGACCTCTGAGGTCGTCCGCGGTGCTCGCTTAGCCAAAGATGCAGGTGAGGCCCTAGAAGAGGTGCAACAGGTATCGAATACTTTGGCCGATCTAATTGAGAGTATCTCAAACACTGCACAGCAGCAGGCCGCATCTGCCGGTCAGATCTCTAATACCATGACGATTATTCAAGGCATTACCTCACAAACCTCTTCAGGTACGATGGCAACCGCGCGCTCAGTCGGTGAGCTAAATGAGATGGCAGCCGCCTTGCAAGAGTCAGTGACTGGTTTCAAAGTCTCTAATGATGAAGAGCATTTTGAGGATGTCGAAGAGATTGTCTAGTGCCTTGACCTTAAAGGGCAATACAGGCATTTGGTATCTAGACCACTACTGAAGGTAGAAGATGAGCCACAGCTTATCGTCATCGCGCTATTTTTATAACGGCTTTGGCCATTATAGTTATAGTCTGACAACGAGTCTTTGTGGCCGCTTCGCTGTCAGTCAGTCAATACTGGATAAGACTCGCAATATAAACGATTTGGGGCCACCTTATGAAAAACCAGCCTAATGATATCGCGGCGCTAGGATCATTGCTGCCTTTGTCAAAAGAGCAATTATCACAGCTGTCTGATGGCTGGCAGAGCAGCACGGATGCTACTGCTGAGCAGATAACCCAATTTTATAAGTCGATTGGCTCTTTGCTGACTAAGGCGAATGAGCCTGACTATCCTCCTAAATACTCGCCAACAAAACCTCTAAAGCCAAAGCAGTATCAGCAGTTATTGACTGGATGGCGGCAGCGAGTGCAGCAGCTATTAAATACCAACAGCAACGATCCTGCATCCTTGACAGCCCTTGCAAAAGCTTGTCATTACTTATGGCAAGGCGTTGATCTATCTCAAGAGAGCGCTAGTAAACAGCAGCGCTTATGGTACTTAGCGGAGCTTTGGCTTCGGAATTTAGCGCATAACCAAGAACCTCTACCACAAGATTACGTGCTCTTATTATCAGGGTTAGATCAGCTGCTTGAGACGAGCTATCAGCAGACTGCTACTCAGCAAGAAATAGACGCTAAAACAGTAAGAGAGTTAGACCAACGCTCTTTTATTCATCTACTCGATAAGCTGCTGGTGACGGTTTATATTAATATGAGCACGCTTGCTACATTAGATGGCACATCGCGCGCGCTGATTGAAAAGTTGTCCGTGCAAATGACAATGATGCATAACGATAAAAATGCTAGCTTTGTTGATGCTGACAAAACCCGCTTTGATGACAATAATGCGGCCGCCTTGACAGCTTGGCAAGCGGCGAAAGCGCAAGTGCAGCCTGATGTCTTTGATATGAACGAAGAGATCCGTCAGATCTTTATCGAGGAAGCCACAGAGAGTTTGGCAGAGTTAACGAGCTTATTGCCTGTTTGGCAACAAGATATCCATAACTTGACGCCATTAAAGGCGATACATCATAACTTTTATACCCTCAAAGGCTCAGGGCGGATGATTGGCGCTTTTAGCATCAGTGAGATAGCGTATGCTATCGAAAATATACTGATTCATCTACTAGACCAGTCTTTGCCAGTGAACGATGAGGTCGTAAGCTTAGTGGCACAAGCGGTAGAGGAGCTACCGACTTTGATTGCCAACTTTAGCGCCGCTCAGCCGCCACAATTCGACCCTGCTTTGATTATTTTGCAAAGCCATAACTTACTTGCCGGCTTGCCGTTATCTCACGGTATGGAAGTACAAGATGAGAGGGATGAAGCTAATGTGACAGAGGCGTCCGTTTCTGAAACACAGCTGCCATTGCAAGCTCAGCCACCAGTAACCACTGAGTCTGATAATATCGCCGCGCCGCAGATACCGGCTGTACTTGCTCCTTTTGTCGAACAAACAAAGCAGATGCCTGCAGACGCTGATGACGCTGACCCCGACATCAAAGAGATATTCATAGAAGAGGCTTATGAGGTCTTAGAAGAGATCGTGCCGCTTTATGACAATTGGCAGCTAGATGATACAAATGTCGCGAGCTTAACTGATGTTAGACGCGGCTTTCATACTCTAAAAGGCTCAGGCCGTATGGTAGGTGCTAACTACAGTGCTGAGCTTGCTTGGGCATTAGAGTCTATGCTTAATCGATGGCTTGATAAGAGTCTGACGCCATCGGACGATATGAAGCAGTTGGTGGCTGATGTTTTAGCCGCTTATCCTGAGATTGTTAACACCTTTGCGGAAGGCAAGCAGGACTATCCAGCTATGGTGCCCCTATGGGTCGCTGCTGCAAACGCTTATAGTCAGCAGTTGGGCGATGAGTTTAGTTATAGTGCGCTAGCTGCTAAAGACGTGTCGGCAACGAGTGCTACAGCTACAGACAATACGGCTACTGATGAGCTTGCGCCGGTAGATAGTACTATAGTTGTGAGTGATATATACGATGAGAGTATACAGGATAAGCCAGCTGTTGATGCAGTCAGTAGCGCTGAGACGATGTTAAAAAACATCCACTCTATCAGCGATATGATGACCGAAAAACCTATCGTTATAGCACCGCAAAGCGGCGAGGAGCGTGAAATCCTTGATATATTTGTAGAAGAAGCCAAAGAATTATTACAGCAAATTGATGACTTTATTAGTACCCATCAGCATCAGCCGCCCGTACAAGTGAGTGAAGAGATTGTCAGGGCTTTTCATACCCTGCGCGCTGCATCGGGTTCTAATGCGCTGGCCGCTATCAGTGATGTGAGTGCAACGATTGAAAAAAACTTAGAACACTTGCAAAAGCACGATACCCCGCTTAGCGCTCAACATATAGAAGCGTTAGCACAGTCGGTCGCGCTTATCAAAGGCTATCTCGATGCTTATGAAGGAAATATCCAGCAGCATTCTTCGACAGCGACTAGCCAAAGCAAGCAAGATGTTGAGTCGCTACAAGCAATGCTAGATAGCTCGGAGGAACCAAACACGCAAACTGATAATGAGCTCAGTATAGAGCAGCTATTAGCATTAGATATCGATACTTTGTTAGATGCAGAATGGCAGTTATCAGAGGCGTTCAATGAGCTCAGTATAGAGCCGCTTAAGGCTTATATCGAGCAAATAGCACAGCAGATCTCGCGCTTAGCAAATAGTACTGCCAAGTCGCCGAAGTTCACAGCGATACTAACCGCGCTAGCTGACAGTTATCACTATCTAACTGATGCGCCGCAAGCGAGTGATGATAGCCATATTCAAGCTGCATTATTGGCCGCGCATACTCATTTGGTGGCTTTATTTGACTCGCTTGCGGGCCGTATGTCGTTCAAAGTGAATCAGTCTATACTCGATGATTTGCAAGCCGCTATAAGCAGTCACCGTCAGCATCATGCCGGCGAGCTTGCCGTTACTAGCAAGAGTGACGCTGAGAGTAAAGCGCTATTATCAGTAGCAAGCGGGGCTATGGATGGGCAGCCTGTTGTCGAAAGTATCTCAGTAGAGGAGTTACAGTTAGAGGCCGTCAATACCGATGTCGAGCTGTTAGAGATCTTCTTAGAAGAGGCGCAAGAGCTCGATAGCGCGATTGCCCAAACTTTCAATCAGTGGCGTCAAGATGTCGCTGATATCAGCACGCTAAAAATATTGCAGCGTCATTTGCATACCATTAAAGGTGGGGCACGGATGGCGGGTATTCGTAGTATTGGTGATCTGACTCACGCTGCAGAAAGCATCTATGAAGCCTTTACTAATGAAAAAGTAACAGCGACGCTGCAATGGGTCAGTGTCATGCAAATGATACAAGATACCTTGTCAATGCAGCTTGAATACGTCGCGCGTTATCAGCAGTCGTTTTGGACGCGTGATCTCATCGAGCAGCTAGATGAATTTGAGCAGCAAGGCGAACTACCGCAAACCGTTACGCTAAAATTACCAATTCTCAAGAATCCTGCGCAGACGGCAACAGCTGATAGCGAGGATCATATAGAGCCAACCGATGCTGCTGAGACTATTAGCTTAGAGGCGTTGATAGCCAACTCTTGGTCAAACGGCTTGCCCGATACAGATATTTTGGAGGTTTTCTTAGAAGAAGCAGAAGAGCTGGTCGAAAATGGCCAAAAGTATCTACAATTATTTTTAAACAATACCAGTGATGTGGCAGCCGTACAGACGCTGCAGCGCGACTTGCACACCGTCAAAGGTGGCGCGCGTATGGTAGCGGCCAATGGTATCGCTGATCTTGCCCATCAGATGGAAAGCGTCTATGAATCGTTAGCGATTGGGCGTCGTCCAGCGACCAAAATTATCTCTGAGCTATTAATCAGCTGTCATGATTGGCTAAAAGATGCGGTATTTGTCCTCAAACATCATATTAATCCTGCTATGCCGACGGCGCTGATTAGCGCGTTGCAAGACTTTAGCAAAGACACGCTGTCCTCTAGGCATATACCTGCTGAGTCATTACAGACTGAGATTAGCGCGATATTGGCTGTGCAAGACAAACAGAGCGCGATACGCGGCGACATAGATATCCGTCAGATGCCGGCTATGTCTGGTAGTTTCGCTGAGCCTGAGCGCAGTATGGATAGCAGTGATGAGATGATCCGAATCTCTGGTAGCTTAGTTGAGCACATGATTAACCTATCAGGGGAGTCGGCCATCAACCGCGCTCGTATCGATATGGGTATGAGCAGCCTGACAGGCAGTATCGGCGAGATGAGCTCTACGGTTCAGCGTCTTGCTGATCAGCTACGCCGTATGGAGATTGAGCTTGAGGCACAGATTCTATCGCAAATTGATGAAGAGTTAATTCAGACTGAGGATTTTGACCCGCTAGAGATGGATCAGTACTCCTCACTCAATCAGTTATCAAAATCATTGTCGGAGTCCGCCTCAGATTTAATCGATATTAATAATACACTGCTCGAAAAAACCCGAGATAACGAAAACTTGCTGCTGCAACTATCTCGTACCCAAACTGAGCTGCAAGACGGTCTAATGAACTCGCGGATGGTACCGTTCTTACGTCTCAAACCGCGCTTAGAGCTTATCGTCAGGCAAACCGCAAACGAGCTAAATAAGTCGGTAGATCTAACGATTATTACCGCAGATGACGAGCTAGATAGAACCATTCTAGAGCGCATTACTTCGCCTTTGGAGCACATGCTGCGTAACGCTGTGGATCATGGGATTGAGAGTTCACAAGAGCGCCTAGCAACAGGTAAAGATCGTAGTGGCCATATTACCTTAGAGGTTTTACGCGAAGGTAGCGAAGTGGTCATTCATCTCACCGATGACGGCCGCGGTATCGACGTCAATGAAGTTCGCGAAAAAGCAGTCTTAGAGGGCCTGATTAACCCAAGCGAGTATCAATATACTGATGTTGAGATCATGCAGTACGTCTTTAACGCTGGGGTAACGACCTCAAAGCAAGTCACCCAAATCTCTGGCCGCGGGGTCGGCATGGATGTGGTCGCAAGCGAAATTCGCCAGTTAGGCGGAGCCGTCTCTGTCAGCTCCAAGACCGGCGTGGGTACACGCTTCACTATGCGCATACCATTGACAGTAGCCGTCTCTGACGCCTTGGTCGTCCGAGCAGCGGATCATTATTACGCTATTCCACTGATTCAAATCGAGAGGGTAGTCCGGGTTAACCCAGAAGCGCTATACGACTATTATCATTCCAACAAAGAAACCATGCAGATTGAAGATAAAGACTACCGCGTCCGTTATCTCAATGAGCTAATATTGGGTAGTCAGTTCAATGAGCTGATGATGAACACCAATACAAGCCTACCGGTTATCATCGTAAAAAATAGCTCAGGTCAGAATTTAGCGTTACAAGTCGATCAGATTGCAGGCTCCCGTATCGAGGTGGTAGTTAAGCCTATGGGCCAACAGCTGTCGCATTTAGATGGTATCTCAGCCGCTACTATTATGGGCGATGGCTCAGTGATGCTGATATTAGATATCATTGCACTATTACGTCAGTCGACCATTAAGACGGTGACTGCGCCTCAAGCTGCTAAGCCAAAAGCTGATCTTGAAGCGGCAGAGCGCAAACCAACCATCTTAGTAGTCGATGACTCCGTGACGGTACGTAAGGTAACCTCTCGCTTCTTAGAGCGTCAAGGTCTAAACGCCGTAGTCGCCAAAGACGGAGTCGATGCTATGGAGATCTTACAACAATCAACGCCTGATCTAATATTGCTCGATATCGAGATGCCGCGTATGGATGGTTTTGAGGTTGCGACCCAAGTCCGTAATAACCAGCGTTTGCAGCAGATTCCGATTATCATGATTACCTCGCGTACTGGGGATAAGCATCGTACGCGTGCGTTCAAGACTGGCGTCAATGATTATATGGGTAAGCCTTTCCAAGAAAGCGAGCTACTAGAAAAAATTCAAACATTGCTAAATATAAAAATCGATGACAAGCAACAGGCATAAGCATAAAGCTTATATCTGCAGCATTAACGACTGAAAATTAGTAATGACAATCAAAGAAAACTAAAGCCTTTGTTAAGCTTTTGAGCTATCAAAGGCTTGAGTTGCTTATTAAGTAACCTTTATATCTACTGTGAGTGATGTATGAGTCAGATAAAGAAACATTCCTTTGAAGCCGTTAGTCTATTGACTGCCGCAAACGGCATGCTTGAAGCGACTATTATCCCAGCGGTGAATCAACCAGACTGGATCGTACCAAGCTCACTGATACTAGATAGCCTAGACTATAATCAGGATTATAGCGATGTAGCTGAAAACGAGGAGTCTGTTACAACTTATACTTGGCAACAGCAGTCAGTCGCGGTATTTCGTTTGTTAGCGACAGAGCAAGCGCCAGATAGAGTGGTGATATTGGAAGGTAATACGGCCGAGGAGCGCTTAGCTTTATTCACTAAAGGTGAGCTGCGCCGCATTGAAGTCAGTATCTCTGAGGTTCAAGATAGCGAGTTACCTAAAGAGTATATAAAACAGAGCACCACAGCTAAAAGCGCAAATGATGATAAGGTAAGCGAAGAGTCAATCCCCTCTTACTTGTATCAAGCAATTGTCATTGAAGAGACGCCTTATATCGTACCAGATTTAGACAAGATTGCGCATCAGCTCGTCACGCTTAGCCAATAAGCTTTTAAATCTATTACTTATTTTATTTAGTCAATTTAGCGTAAGGGTAACAAGCCTAAAAGTCGATGAGAAGAAAACGCTAAAAACCCCTAAATACTTAGAGCTTAGTATTTAGGGGTTTTTTTTAGGGCTACTAATATCTATAGAGCGCTTAACTTACAGAACGCTTATAGTTAGGAAGCTTATAATAGTACAAGCTAACCAGATTAGCGCTTATGCTCAGGCAGATTAATATTCATCTCTAATACATCGAGACTATCTTCGGAGCGATGATTGATATTGACATCATCGATCTGAACGCCGTTAACGTATTTATTGACCACTTCTAGTATCTCACGTTTCATTTTTTCGATACGGTCTGTAGTCAGCCGACTATTTAAGCGGTTTTCACTAGCAACGATGACTTTTAATCGTTCGGTTGCCATGTTGGCACTGCCGCCACTGCGGTTGTCATCTGTGCCAAATAAACTGCTCCAAAATCCTTTCTTTTTACTCATCCTTAACCCCCAAACCAGCGCTGTAATAGACTCTTTTTCTTCACATCGATATGACGTAATGGTCGCTCTTCTCCTAAGAAGCGCGCAACAATATCATCATAACATTGACCGGCTACCGAATCGGTGTAGTGAATCACCGGCTCACCATGGTTAGAGGCTTCAAGTACAGAATGACTCTCAGGGATGACGCCAAGCAAAGGCACTTTTAGAATGTCATTTGAGATAGTGTCAATGTCCATCATCTCATTAGCCGCCGCGCGCTCAGCGTTATAGCGACTGATGACCAGATGCTCGCGCACGCTTCCTTGATTCTCTTCAATTTTCTTAGTGCGACTTTGCAATATACCAATGATGCGATCAGAGTCACGTACAGATGAGATTTCAGGGTTAGTGACGATGATAGCTTCATCAGCGTGGTACATAGCTAGCTGGGCGCCGCGCTCGATACCGGCAGGAGAGTCACAGATAATATAGTCAAACTGCTTGGACAGCTCAGCCATAACCTCAGCGACGCCTTCATCAGTAAGCGCATCTTTATCACGGGTCTGACTAGCAGGCAATATATATAAGTTCTCAAGCTGCTTGTCTTTGACTAAAGCCTGCGACAAGCGGGCGTTACCGTTAATGACATCAACGAAGTCATAGACAATACGGTTCTCACAGCCCATGATTAAGTCTAAGTTACGCAGGCCAACATCGAAATCAATGACCACTGTCTTATAGCCACGTAATGCTAAACCGGCGGAAAAAGAGGCACTAGTCGTGGTTTTACCGACGCCGCCTTTGCCTGAAGTGATTACAACAATCTTTGCCACAGTGGCACACTCCTATGAATGAATGAAAACTAGAGTCCCTTTTAGACCCTAATGATATCGCTATTGAATAAGTTTTAATTCGTCAAATGCTGGTTTAATTCGCTAAATACTTATATTTATTTATCAGAACCATCAGCAAGCTTTCAAGCTTAAGGTTTATTTACAGTTTGCGCTCATAACCCTAACATAAATCGGTAGAGAGTTACAGTTGCTACCGCTATTGTCCTTTAAGCTATATTAATTCAATGTTTACCAATATCGTATAAAAATATCTATCTATAATGGCGAATTATCAAAGCTATGATAGCGTAGTTTTGTTACGGTAAACTACCGTTATATTTCTTATGAGTCAACATTCTCTTCTAAACATTGACTACAGTAAGAATTAGGCACCATCCATAACCGTAAATACTAAGCCTTCACCTTCTACAAAACGCACTTGCACTGATTTGTCGATGATATCTTGCGGTATGTTGTCGCGTAGACAATAAGTACCGGCGACTGAAACTAACGAAGGATTGAATACTTGGCAGAATATACGAGCATCTTTGTCGCCTGTTGCACCTGCCACCAGTCGCCCTTGGGCACGGCCGTACACGTGCAAGCTATTATCCGTAATCGCTTCGGCGCCGCTGTTGATACTATTGGTCAAGATTAAGTCGCCGCCAACGTGATTTAGGCTTTGACCTGAGCGTAGCATTTGATCATAAATCATACTGGTGATATGTTCAGCAGGTAGCCAAGACTCGGAGTCTGTCGCTGCCGAAGCGCTACTAGCTTGAGAGTCAGTCGTTAACGCATCTGCGGCATTGCTAGCGCTATTATTGGGGGTGTCAGTAGCTTGAGCGCTGCTATCGGCTGCCGGCTGCGTGATGGGTTTTTTGACAGGTAAAATCCGTTCAATACGCTTGCCATCAGCAGGAAAAATAGCCAGACGCTGCGTGCGCGCTTGCTCTTCGAGTATACCAGTGACTGCGCCAATAGGCTGTAGCCCCCATGACCACAGAAATTCAACCAAAGCTGGCAAGTCTTGCTCGACGCTACTATCAATAATGACAGGTATATTGCTGGTCTTATTACTAAGGGTGGTCGCCAGTTGTGCATCAATCAAGCTCAAGTCGTTAGTATGCAGTTGTAAGCGCGAAAACGTTAGCATCTTGCCATACAAAGTCATAGCAGGAGTAGCAGTTTGGCGGTCAGTATCCGTCATGGTCATTATATAAATCCTTAAAAGACTAAGCTTGAAACACTACAGAGTAAGAGTAACAGAATAAAACGATGTTTATGATGATTATCAGACATTTACTATCAATGATAATAAGCTGACAGTGTACTAAGGGTGACTAGAGATTAACAAGCCTTTAGGCATAAAAATTAGCAGCTTTAACAGACCCTATTCTTCTTTTGATAAAAGCGTTCATGTCTACAAAAAAACTATTATTTAAAGCATTGTTCAAAAAAGTAATAATAAAGTTATTAAGAAAGGTATGAATAAAAAAGCACCAATCAAAATCTTAGCATATCTTGATGTTTCCATTGCTGTATTTTTACTTTCGCCTCAAAAGCAATTAAGCTGTCACTGATAATCTTTGCGATCAGGGTATTTAGAGCAGGGTGGTCGATATCAAGCTGTGCCACTCCTTTAGCAATGGCTATCATAAGAGGGTCTAAGTTTTTGTCATCAAGCAGCCGTGCATTGAGTGAAGTCGCTGTGTTGACGCCGATATTGTGCGCGATGCTTTGCAGTTGCGACTCAATAAGACCGCCTGCGATAGGAATCAAGCGTAGCAAGCGATGCAGCTCAGGCGTATTAGCAATGCCGTCTTGGATAGCATGACCCAACTCTTGAGCGATAATATCCTCACCCGTGGATGAGTTGTTAATTTTGCGCAGCTGCGGTACTAGCTCAGAGCGTAGCAAATCGAGTAATACGGCCTCAATGTCATCACGATTGTCGCCTAAGCTTGATTTGATAAGTGATTTTTGAGTCACCGGATTAGTAAGCTGTTGCCGATAGTTATCGATAGCGGTAAGTATTACTCGATCTGATAACTCTTCTAGTACTAGGTCGATATAAAATTTAATTCTATTCAACCAAGGCTGAGGCAATACTTGATAGCCAAGCTGATAGAGACGACGACCGATAATCACGACTCGAAACAGCCGTAGCGCCCGCAATTGCGGGAAGCAACCAAGCACTTCATACCAGTGCACAAAGGGGAAGAAAAACCAACGATAATAGACGTTTTCTTTGATAGCAATCGCCCAGCGCACCAGCAGCTCAAAGATCAAAAAAAGCGTAAAAAAACCACCTAGAGTACGCAGGGGCTCGTGCAGTACTTCTCTGTACCAGCTCAGCGCTTCAGTGAGTGACAGCCACCCTGCGACATTACCACTAAAGCTACTCATCAAGATAGCATCAAGACTAATCAAAAACAGATCGATACTGATGACGATAATCATGATGATATCGTAAGTCAGCTTGAAGCGATTGGGCTTTGGATGCTCTGGGGATAGCTTTGGGTCTATAGTTGGCTTGGCAGCGCTATAAGGTGCGGACACAGTTATCCCTTTTGTTAAGTTGTAGATGTATAAAATTTGCGTGGTTTGAGCTGAGTACTATCATATGAAGTCGAATCAAGACAAAGCATAAGTTAAGAGTTTAGCTGAGTTTAAGCGGCAGACACAGTATCATTTTCAGAGTTTTTTTCAAAATCAGCCAGCATCTCAGTGATACGCTGATCTTTTGCTTGCCAAGCCTTGTCAACCCAAGCAAAAAACTGCTCTTTTATTGCAGTATTGGTTTGATAATCATTGCTTTGCATATCGATCAGTAGTTGTTTGGGTATGTCAATGTAGCGTACCTCCACGCCTAAGCGCTTGATATTTCCTTTCCATAAATCACTATAAGTCGGTATGCCATCGGGATAGACAATAGTCATATCCAAAATCCCATCAATCTCATCTCCTAAAGCATTGATAGCCAGCGCTAGCCCTCCTGCACGCGGTTTGAGCAGATGCGTATAAGGGGCGTTTTGTGCATCGCGCTTCGCCGGAGTAAAGCGGGTACCTTCGATATAATTGAGTAGGGTGAAGGGTTTGTTTTTTAACAATGCGCAGGCACGCTTGGCCTCTTCGATGTCTTTACCCTTGAGTGCTGGGTTTTTTGCAATGGCTTCTTTGGAATGGCGGCGCATCATCGGGAAGTCCAAAAAATAAAAAGCCTGGCCAATAACTGGGATGTAGATAAGCTCAAACTTGGTAAAAAAGCGCGTCAGTGGCAAACGGTTTTCACTAATGTACTGCACAATACTGGTATCGACCCACGATTGATGATTGCTAATCAGTAGATACTTACCCTCAGAGCTGATATCTTCAGGCAGGCTGATACGCCAATCCTTATTAGGTAAAATATTATCTATCAGCGCATTATTACTATGAATCCAGCGATTGGTCACATTAATGACCGTTTTATCAGCTATTTTTGAGCCGGTAATGACTTTGGCCGCACCCATCAACCATACTGGCAAGCCTGCTGCCATACTAGTACCAGTAATCACGCCCGTAGCAGTGGTCAAAGAAACCGCTTTGCCAAGCTTTGGTGTACGCTGATGGAGTTTTTGCATAAATGTGGCGAGTTTCATAAAGTATCCTTACTGATATCACGGAGCGCCTACCGAGTGGTCATCACCAAAATCTAGCGAATAATGATAACTAAAACCAAATGATAACGACTGAAAATAGCATCGATTTTAGCAGTTTTTTAGTTAAGTGTACGAGTGTAAACGTAAATAATAATACTGAAACGATCGTCTCATTAACTCAGCTAGCACTAATATTAGCTACATTAATCATTCAAGAGTAACTAAACGAAGATAATTCTACTAGACCACTCAATGAAACTCGGTTTATATAGGGCGTGTTGAACATTCACAAATGCGCACTGCTGATAGCTACTAGTTTATCAAAGCTGTGTTCTAGTCGTCGTTAAAATTGCAGATAATGCTTATTGCATTAGTTAGCTGATTTTATTTAAACAGTCACAACGACTAGGGCGATTTTAGCATCAGCCCTAACTACAACAACAGGGACAGGACTATTTTTTGCCGCTTTATTGATAAAAATAGACGCTTAGAACGACTAAACTTACCATTTTTATCTGCAAATCGCCTAAAAAATAGTCTCTGTCAGTGCCAAGGTCGAATATTCAACACACCCTAGTAATAAATGACATCAATCAAAGACAATTTATGCAGTTTTTGTACAGAGGTATGACAAAATATTACACATAGATAGCGTCGTCTGGTCATAATAGTAACGATTGTCATAGATGACCGGTGAGCTATTTTTGTAATCGCTATAATTTTTTGCTTAAGGATAAAGTAAAAATATAATCAACTAGGAGTATAGCGTTTCAACAAACTTAGCTGTATGAACGGGCTTGTCGTCGTTATTAGTCGTTCAAGGTGTCAAAAGCGATTGTTATAAATCTTTAGTCACCAAGCGTTAATTAAAAGTCACTGATTATCAAAATAAAGTAGCAACATTTTTAAGTGATACTATATAATACATTATAACTATTCATTCAATTTGAGAGGAAATAATTATGCGTAACCAACTTATGATTGCAGCAGTAGCATCAGGTCTAGCTTTAAGCGGTTGTACTACTGATCCAAACACCGGACAGCAGCGTCTAAATAAAACTGCTTTAGGTACTCTAGCAGGTGCAGCAGGCGGCGCGGTAATCTCTAAAGCAACAGGCGGCGAAAAGACAGGTCGCGACGCTGCTATCGGTGCAGCTCTAGGCGCAGGCGTGGGCTATTACATGGAGCGTCAGGCCAAGCAGCTTGAGCAGCAAATGGCAGGCACTGGCGTTACTGTTGAGCAGAACCCAACGACAGGTGACATTGATCTAGTTATGCCAGGTAATATTACTTTCGGTTTTGATGATGCGACCTTAAGCCCTTCATTCAAGCCTACGCTTGATAAGCTGGCTTCTACTATGAATCAGTATAATAAAACAACGGTAAATATCGCTGGTCACACTGATAGTCGCGGTGCTGCTTCTTATAACATGGGTCTGTCAAGAGATCGCGCTTATTCAGTAGCGAACTATTTGAGCGCTCGCGGTGTAGCCTCTAACCGTATTAATGTCGTCGCTTACGGTGAATCGCGTCCAGTCGCTAACAACAACACAGATTCTGGCCGTCAGCAAAACCGCCGTGTTGAGTTAACTATCAACTCTCCACAGAGTGTCAACTAAGCCATAACATAAGGTTATAACTGGTTTATATCGTCTACTCAATAATTAAAAGTCAGCTTACGCTGGCTTTTTTTTGTTTAAAAAAACTTCTAACGGACATAAATTTGATATAAAAGCTGCGTAAAAGTGAATTAAAATCGGCTTAATTTATAGTTGATAATAGTTATCAATAACAATATAATTCGTAAACACTACTATTTTATATATAAGGTCTTACTAAGGATGCCCATTACTATCAATACCGCGCCGAACCGTAGAATCCTGCCCACGACTTTAGCAGCGGCTCTAGCGGGTTTATTGCTGCTATCAGGCTGTACCAAGCAGACCGATGAGGACGGGGTGGCAGCTGAGACACAAACCACGCAAACTGAGACTACCAATGCAGGGTCAGCAGCAGAGCAAGCGGGAATTGATAGGCTACTAGTCAGCTATGCAGATATGGCGCACGCCGCTTATAAAGACTCGCTTGAGACCGCAAAAGATTTACAAAATGCCGTCAACACGTATGTCGAGGCGCCTACTGAGGCGAATCTTGAGGCAGCAAAAGCGGCATATAAAGCAGCGCGTCAGCCGTATTCGCAGACTGAAATCTTCCGCTTTGATGAGGGTTTTGTCAGCGCTAATGATGAGCGTGAAATAGCTAGCGTCGATGGCTGGGAAGGGCAAGTCAATGCTTGGCCACTTGATGAGGCGCTCATTGATTATGTCAGCGATGATTATCAAGGCGAGTACAATAGCCAAGATAATATTATCAATAGCGATAGCATTGCAGTCGGCAGTATTCAACAAGATACCAGCGCAATTAGCCCTGATCTATTGGCTGAAATGAGCGAGATTGGCGGTAGCGAGGCCAATGTGACGACGGGCTATCATGCCATTGAGTTTCTGCTTTGGGGTCAAGATACTAATGGCGTCTCTGAAGGCGCAGGCAATCGTCCTGTTAGCGACTATCTGACTACTGAGGGCGAATGTACTAGCGGTGATACGGTTAATACCGATGCGAGTATATGTGAGCGCCGTGGTGAGTATCTAAAAGCGGCAACTCAATTGTTAGTCGATGATTTGAGCGCGATGGAAGCCGAGTGGCAGCCTGCGAGCGAAAATACTTTACGTAGTGACTTACTTGAGCGCCGCGGTGATAATGCACTGCGTCAGATCATGTATCAGATGGGTAGCCTTGCCTTGGGTGAGCTGGCCTCTGAGCGTATGCAAGTGGCCTTTGTCACCGGCTCGACTGAAGATGAGCATGAGTGCTTTAGTGACTTGACTCATCTAAGCTACGCTAACAATGCGCGCGGTATCCAAAATGTCTTTAATGGTACTTATAAAACCGTCGATGGTAAATCAGTGGGCGGCTATGGTGTCAAGCAGTATCTCGTTGATAAAGGTCAGACGGCCGAAGCTGATAAGCTCACTGCTGACTTTAAACGCGTAGAAGATGCCTTTAATGTGGTCGTTGAAAAAGGCGAAAACGAAGGCATTAAAGTCGATCAGATGATAGCGACCGTCGGTCAAGCAACCAAACACGGGATCACCGCTGAAGAGCAAAACAAGCGCCGCAGTTGGATCGAAAATAGTATCAATAGCTTACAAGAGCTGACCGCTGGTATCGAGAGTGCGGCCAAAGCGGTCGGTATTGATAACCTAGATGCTGATGCAGGCTCGCAGTTTTAGCGTCAAAACTTAGCATCAAAGCTTAGCATCAAAGCTTAGAATCAAAACTCTGCAGCATATTTGCTAAGTCAGTATGTATTGATAATAGCAATTTTGGTAAGCGCTTGATTTTGCTATACTGACATGGTTGCTGTCATGATAAAGCTATTGGTAGCGCTATCTAGGCGTTGATACAACAGGCACGTTGTCAACTGAGTTTGGCAACGTGTTTTTATTTAGATATATCCCCTGCTTAAAAAGCGTTTTGTATTCAGTATCTTATGCCACAACCCTTCCTACGAATAACCCATTAGGAAATAAGGTCACTTTATGAGTGTCATCTCATCAGTCTCAACACCAGTATCTAAACTAGTGAAGCTCAAGTCTGCACCATTCAATAAGGTATTAAATATAACGCTAAGCCTATCAGTACTGGCCTTAGTAGCTTGTCAGCCAGCAGAAAATATCTCGGACGAAAAGACTGTTTCAGAAAAAGAGACCATATCAGACTCAGCGCTATCTGCCGAGCGCACGCAAACCATAGAGCAGTTGGCAGGCGTGCCGATGCAGACTTTAGCGACCTTTGATCCGCAAGAGATTAAGCAGGGCGGCGACACTGGTATCACCATTACCAGTAGCGAGAGCTACTCAAAACCGTCTTCTAACTTGACGGCCTCGCGTAAAGGCGACTTTTTTATTGGGAATGCTTTTTTTAAGCAGCCTTGGGTGGTCGCGCCCGCTAGCACCGATAGCCGCGATGGTCTTGGCGCGTTATTCAACGTCGCCGCTTGTCAGTCCTGCCATGTCAAAGATGGCCGTGGTCACGCGCCGATGACTAGCGAAGATGATGCCGATAGCCTATTGATTCGTCTCGCTATGCCAGCGACAACTGATGAAGAGCGCCAGCAGCTGGGTAACTCCTTAATCGAAAAAATTGTGCATCCGATGTACGGCGGTCAGCTGCAAGATCGCGGTATTCAAGGCGTGCCGGCTGAGGCGCAAGTCACCGTGACTTGGACGGATAAACCAGTAACCTTTGCTGATGGTCATATCGAAACGCTACGTGCGCCAACTTTTGAATTGACCCATCCAGGCTACGGTGATTTTGATGATGAGCTTATGGTTTCACCAAGGGTAGCTTTGCCGATGATAGGGCTTGGCTTGCTTGAGCAAATCCCTGATGCCGATATCAAAAAACAAGCCGATAGTGAGGATAGAAATAACGATGGTATTCGCGGTACCTTTAATTGGGTTATGGATCCACAAACGGGCAAAACGGCACTGGGCCGCTTTGGCTGGAAAGCGGGGCAAACGAAGCTCTTAACCCAAAATCAGAGCGCCTTTAATGAAGATATGGGGCTGACCTCAAGGATTCGTCCTAATGAGTCTTGCACGCCGTTACAAACCGCTTGTCTTAACGCAACCACTGGCGCTGATGATCAAGGGGATGGCAAGTCGCCTGTCGAAGTCAGCGATGAGGTTGCCAGATTTGTGGAGTTTTATACTCGCAACTTAGCTGTGCCGCATCGCCGTGATGCTGATAGTGAGCTAGTACTAGCGGGTAAAAAACGCTTTTATGAGATCGGCTGTCAAAGTTGTCATACGCCCAGATATGAGCTACCAAAAACGGACGATGATCATCTTGAGCAGCATGGACAAGTGATTTATCCTTATACCGATTTGCTCTTGCATGACATGGGCGATGATCTTGCCGATCGGACGATCGCCGGCGCATTGCCGCCAAAGGATGCGCAAGTTGAGTTCCTAGCCAACTCCTATCAGTGGCGCACGCCTGCGCTCTGGGGCATAGGCCTTGCGCAAACGGTCGATCCGCAAGCGACGTTTTTGCATGATGGACGGGCGCGCACGCTGATGGAGGCGGTGCTCTGGCATGGCGGCGAAGCGCAGAGTCAACAACAAACAGTGCTAAAACTTGATAAACAAGGCCGAGCTGAGCTTAACGCTTTTTTAAAGTCGTTATAGTCAGTACAGTCTAAATATACCGAGAAAAATATGAAAAATAACACCAATCCTTTATTAGTGATGGCATTATCGGCATTGAGTGCAGGCATACTTATCAGCTGCGTCAAACCCGCCGATGACAAGCCCGCCACTGACAACGACCGCCCAAAAGTGGTCGAAGAAAATAGCGCGACAACAGAGACAACCGGTGCAGCTGCTAGCGCTTCAGCTGACATTACCCCTGTAGAGATTAGCGCGGAGACCGAAGAAACCTACCTCACTCATGTCGCCGATGATCTGATCATTCCCGCTTACGCGGACGCCGCTCAACACAGTGCAAGCTTGCATAAGTTAGCGAAAAAACACTGCCAGCAAGCGCCTGTCAGTGGTATTGAGCTACAAGAGCTGCGCAATCAATGGCTCGTATTAGCGCAAGCATGGGCCAGTGCCGAGATGATTAACTTTGGCCCCGCAACTGAGAGCATGAGCAATCTATATATTAACTATTATCCTGATGAGCGCGGTCTGGTGCATGACGGCGTCGCTGAGCTAATAGCGGCCAATCCAAATTTGACCAAAGCGCAGCTCGCTGATGAAAGCGCTATTGTCCAAGGTGTGCCGGGTTTAGAGGAGGTCTTGTATGCCAATGATAGCTTAGATGCCGCGCAGTGCGCTTATATCATTGGTGCCAGTAGCGCTTTGGCGGATCGTCTAACAGCGATCGAAAATAATTGGCGTAGTGATGCCGTCCAGCTACTCGCTATCGATAAAACTGCCAATAGCGATCAAGGCCTCAATCAGTGGTTCAACTCGTTGCTATCCATGATTGAGACCACCAAGTCGAGCGCTATTGATCAGCCCTTAGGCCTCACAGGTACCGCCAAAGGTCACGTGCCAGCAGCTACAGCAGGGCAAAGCCGCGCGATCATTAATGCTAAGCTTGCAACCTTAAACAAAGCGCTGACAGATCCGGTACTCAGCGCCATCTTGAATAGTAAAAAAGAGAGCGTCGTCGGTAATAATCTATCGACTTCCTTGGCGCAGACCACGACTTTGCTCGCGCAAATGCCTGAGGACATAACCCAAGCGGACAAGGCCGATCAGCAGCAGTTGCTTGAGCAGATGGCAGAGATTACCCGAGTCATCAAACGCCAACTGATTCCTACGCTTGGCATACGTGTTGGTTTCAATAGCACCGACGGAGACTAGAATTTTGGTGGTTAAGCTAAGGGTTTATCGTTTTATAAATAATGAGTCAAAGACTTATGATAGCTGACTACAAAACTACGAGAAATAGTAATGCAAAATAAAACGTCGAATCCGGCTTCTAATGACTTTTTGAGAACTCTATCCGCGACTGTGACTGCGACAGCGGCGATAGTTGGCGTGCATCATTATTATCGTAAGCAGCGACAGCCAGAAGCGCGTTTGCAAGACTATGTGATTGGCATCAGCGCTAAAATGCATTCATCAGCACCACTACCGCGCCTACAGTACGCTTATCAGCAAGCAAAGTTGGCTTATCAAAATTATCCTGATAATAGCGCGCAAGCGGTAATTATTGAGGATAAGGCAAATGCGCTAGCTGAACGTCATACCACCACTATGTTACCGCGCCCAGTCTGCTGGGTGAGCGGAGTGGCAGCAATGCCTAAAAGCGTAAGCTTGGCTAATAGCAAAAACACGCACAATGACAATGATCATGACTTTGGCGTCGTCGGTATCGACGCTGATCGGCAACTCGTCTGGCAAACCACTATGCCTGAGCGCGTGCACGATATCGTGGTGCAGCCTATGGCTACCAAAAACACCCAATCGCGCGATGTGGTCGTCATGGGTCGCCGTCCTAGTGAAGGCTTTTGGGTGCTAGATACCGCAAAGGGGCAAGTCAAACACACTATCAAAGCCGCTACCGATCGGCACTTTTATGGTCATGCTTGCTATAGTTCGGATGGCGCCCAGCTATATATTACCGAAAACGATACGGTCAGCTTAGAGGGTAAAATAGGCATTTATAACGCTGCTAATGGCTATCAAAAAACGGGCGAATTTGACTCACATGGTATCGGTCCGCATGAGCTGATTATGCATCCTGATGGCGAGACTTTAATCGTCGCTAATGGCGGTATCAAAACCGAGCAGGCCTCGCGCGAGGAGCTAAATCTAGACAGCATGCAGCCGTCTTTGGTTTATCTCAATCGCTATACAGGCAAGCTCCTAGAGCAAATCACCCCTGAGCATAATCAGATGAGTATTCGTCATCTGGCTATACATAATGACGGCACAGTGATGATAGGGGTGCAGTTTCAAGGCGAGCGGCATATTAATGTGCCGTTAGTGCTGACGCATCAGCGCGGAGACGCAGACTTTGCACCTTTATTTATGCCAAATAACCAATGGCAGCGCTTCCATCAGTATATCGCTAGCGTCGCGGTTAACAGCGAGCGTAATCTACTCTGTGTGACCACGCCTATCGGCGGCTGCGCGGCTATTTATGACGTAACCACCCGCCAGCTGATAGACTCAGTGCCCTTGCCTGATTGTGCAGGCGCGTCAGTGCGCGTAGGCGAGCAAGGCGGTTTTATTGTCAGCGATGGGCAAGGGCAGATAACGACTTTACTGACCCCTGATCGCACTGCTATCACTACTGATAGCGTGACGCACAAAATGTCTTTTGACAATCATTTGCAGGCACTTTTATGAGAGTGCTCCGTGCCTAGCCAAAACCTCATTGATAAACATAGGACGCCTTTATTGCAAAGCGCTATCGAGCGTTTGGCGGCAGCTAATATTGAGCTGCAAATCAGTAAAAAACGCGTTAAAAACATCAACTTTCGGCTAAAACCCAATCTCTTAACCGTCTCTGTGCCAGTATCTGTAAGCACCATACAAATGGCGCAGTTTATCGATAAGCGTGTCGCGTGGGCATTAGCGCACCATCCGCAAGTGCTAGAAAATTACCAACGTAAACAGCAGCGACAATCCCAAGCTGGTTTACCTAAACTCGCTGAACCTTTATGGTTATGGGGCGAGCAGCAGGACTTTATACTCAGTCACGATAAAAAAATCGCGCTTTATCGTCAGCAGCTTTTACAAGTTATGCCAGCGCTGTTTGAGAAGTGGCAGCCAATAGTTGGGGCAGAAGCGGCAGAGACGCGTATTAAAAAAATGCACACGCGTTGGGGCAGTTGCAATACGCGCGCACGCCGTATTTGGCTATCAGTATACTTGCCTGCTTATCCTATAGAGTGCTGCGAGTACGTCATCGTCCATGAGTTATGTCATCTACATCATGCTAATCACAGCCGTGAGTTTTGGCAAACGGTAGCCACAGCGATGCCGGAATATAAACAGTGGCATGATACATTAGCAGGTAAAGACGGGACGTTAGATTAATTATCGAAATCTTTGTTTTGTTTGTCTCATGTGTTTTAGAAAAAGGCTAGGTTATGGATAACGTTAATCAATTCAAGTTTTGGCAGCAGCGCTACGAAACCGACAGTATCGGTTGGGATATGAGACAGGTATCACCGCCGCTCAAAGCCTATATCGACCAATTACCTGAGTCGGCAAAGCATGATGCTATCTTAGTGCCGGGCGCGGGCAATGCTTATGAAGTCGGTTATCTTTATGAGCAAGGATTTACTAACGTCACGTTATTAGACTTTGCGCCTGCGCCGATTGCCGACTTTGCTAGACGTTATCCTAACTTTACATCTGAGCACTTAGTCTGCGCCGACTTTTTTGAATTATCACCTGAGCGCTATCAGTTTGACTGGGCGCTTGAGCAGACGTTTTTTTGTGCGATAAACCCGCAGCGCCGTGACGAATATGTACAGCAGATGGCCGGTTTATTAAAGCCAAAAGGTAAGCTAGTAGGGTTGCTATTTGATAGGGGTTTTGACCATACTCATCCACCGTTTGGCGGTGACGTCGAAGAGTATAAGCAGCGCTTTGAGTCGCATTTTGCTATTGAAATCATGGAGCCTTGCTATAACTCTCACCCTGCGCGCCAAGGCAGTGAGCTATTTATTAAGCTGCAAGCAAAGTAAGCTCGCGTTGGATGTTCGCTCGTGCTGGCGTCTCAAGCCGCTCATAGTAATAGCAAGTTAGATAAAGCGTTGGATGGGCCAATAGTTTGTTTAATACCGCCATTCTTCCTGTACGATATTCGGCTAATGACACATGGCTATACTCTTGTCGCACCGATTTAGCGTATTCTTCATACTCAGGCCAACTTGCGCCTAAAACAGATAAATCCATATCGAGCAAATAGGCGGCGTCAAGGTCGGCATGGTCAGTAAGCTGATGATCTGCAGTCATCATTATTAGGTCGTAAATACGTTTAACCTGTTTAGAGGTCAAATATTTATCTAAGACTTGCACTGCATACTCAGCGCTTTTTAGCTCATTATCATTACGTATCGGCGCATAAATCACGTCATGATAAAACAATGCTAAGGCAATAATAGCCGGCTGCTGTAGCTTATGGTTAATCTGCTCAAACTGACAAAAAAGCTGCTGCAAATGTGTGAGCGTATGATAAGCGCGAGTAGACTCATTGTAACGATTGGCGATATCCTGCCAAAGCGCATGAGCTTGCGCAGGCTTAATATCGCTATTTGTAGCCGATAGTAGATGCTTCTCAAAGCATTGACTAAGACGAGAGCTGGTTTGCAAGAGGTCGGTCATATTTGCTTAGCTCTTATTGGCCGCTTCTTCTAATGCTTGTTTAAACACATTACCCAGTAGATTTACGTCATCGACACGAGCGTAGTTTAGACGCGTGACAAAGGCAATGTGACGATGCGGTCCGGCCTCGGCAAGTGGCACAGCGACCGCGTTTTGGTTATGTAGATGCAGCTGATCGAGCGCCATTTCAGGGACCAGCGTTGTACCCATATTCGCTAGCGCCATCTGAATTAGGGTGTTTAGACTGGCATCAGAAAAACTTGATTTCATCTCAGCGCGATCGAAATGACAGACGGATAAGGTCTGATCAGTTAAGCAGTGACCCTCGCCCAATAGCATCAGATTCGCGGTCGCTAGCTCATCTGAGCTAATGCTATCAAGCTTGGCGTGTACATCATCATTGGGGAATACCGCAAAAAAGTTCTCTGACCAAAACTCGAAGCTGTGTAGTCCATCGACCGCATAAGGCAGTGCAATAATAGCGGTATCGATATGACCATAGCGCACTTGTTCGAGCAAGCGCTCGGTTTGCTGCTCAACGATCGTCATGCGAAATTCAGGATGATGCGCGCGAAGAGCGGGCAAGACTTTAGGCAATAGATACGGCGCAATGGTCGGAATGATGCCAACCGTCATCGGATAAGCTAGCGGCGCTTGATGACTATGAGCGCGAGTCGTAAGATCATTGACCTCAGAAAATATACGCTGGGCGCGTGTCAAGATATCTTGCCCGATAGGGGTAATCAGCACTTGCTTGTTATTACGCTCAAATATTTGCGTATCGAGCTGCTTTTCTAGCTCTGCGATACCGAGACTCAGCGCAGACTGTGAAATATTACAGTCTTCAGCAGCGCGCTTGAAGTGACGATGCTTGGCAACGGCCAAGGCAAACTCGAGTTGACGTAAAGTAATCATAGGGACTCTCTAATACCATTTATATAAAATTCTTCGGAAGTATTGGTTTATCTTATCGCTCACAAACCGATAGATATAGCCGCTTTACGTATCATTATTTTACAAATAACAGCGGATAGAATAGTTTAACAAGATTAATAAAACAAAACATCAAATTAAAAACTTTTAACTGGATTAACCATGAAATTCGCGTATAGTTTGTCTTGTAACCCAGATAGGTAAAGCTGGCAGCAATATTAATTGAACAATTAATTATTAGCAGTCGCTTACATGATACTATAATGTAGGTCGCTTTATGACTTTAGCTCCTACATAGAAATCATCGATTAACTATCATTATCTTGTAACCATAAACTTCACAAAAAGGAGCCACTCATGGCCGCTATTATTAATCAAGAAATCCCAGAGTTTTCAACCGAAGCGTTTGTAAATGGTGAGTTCAAAACTATCACCTCAGACGACGTCAAAGGCAATTGGGCTGTATTCATGTTTTATCCACATGACTTCACGTTTGTTTGCCCAACTGAGCTTGAAGACATGGCAAACCATTATCAAGAGCTAAAAGACTTAGGCGTAGAAGTGTACTCAGTATCAACTGACACGCATTTTGTGCACAAAGCATGGCACGACTCTTCAGAAGCGATTGGCAAAGTCACTTTCCCAATGTTGGGTGATGGCACTGGTAAAATCACTCGTGGTTTTAACATCATGATCGAAGAAGACAACGCAGCGCTTCGTGGTACTTTCATCGTTGATCCAGATGGCCTCATCAAAGTTGCTGAAATTCATGACCTAGGTATCGGCCGTAGTGCAAAAGATGTGGTACGTAAAGTAAAAGCCGCTCAGTACGTTCGTGACAACGACGGTGAAGTATGTCCAGCCGCTTGGGAGCAAGGTCAAGCAACCCTAAAACCAAGCCTAGATTTGGTTGGTAAAATCTAAGTAGTTGATACACTATTGAGATAACTTTATAGCACTGATCATTACTTATATTTGACCAGTATTATAGATGAAGACCCTATTAGCAGATGCTGATAGGGTCTTTTTTTACATCTCATCCACAGGCTGACACCAGATTTTACCCAATGTTTATCTTAGGTTATTTATGCTGATAATAAAGCCCTCATCAGCATAGTGTGATGAGGGCTTTCATATCGTTATCTACTACTCTCTATCACCAAAAATCTTTATAACCTAAAAAAAGTTTTTATTGGTTTTAAATCGTCATTAAACATGTGACTGTAGTTGGTTTTTCTCAATGACTCTATAAATCTCATCTTTGAGTTGCAGCTTTCGTCGTTTCATCTGTTCAATCTCATCGTCCCAGCTCGCTTGCGTGACGCGGTCTTTTTCTAGCCTATTAATTTGCTCGTCGAGCTGAGTATGCTCATCAAATATCACCGCGAAGTGGCTATCTTTTTGTCTAAGCTCGTCAATAATCTCTCTATTATCTTGCAGGGTATCAGTCTTTCTCATGTTTTCATCCTTGTTAGTAAGCGTCAAGTCGTTATAAACGACCGTCCACGCATAATGATTAAAACCATTAATGAATTTAAGACTCTAAAGCGCCAAGAGTTACTGGTATAAAGGCACTGCATTTATTAGAGTGACTACTCCTAAAAACAGTCGTTTTTCTTAGCACTTCTCTCGATTGTAGCGAAATAACAGGGTGGGTTCTAGGGTGATTTATTAATAATAGGTTTAAATTACTAGATGATATATATCTTATGATTTGTTTTATAAAACATATGGTTTGACTTTATCCGCTTGTCCATGGTCCTAAAACGTCCGATAATAGCTTTATCAACAGTTAGGGGCATAAGAGTAATAGCGTATTAGCCAGCTAAGAATAAAGCTGAATTAGCCCAATACTTTAACTTTAAGCAAATGAACTTAGTATTTTTTATATTATGAAAATAAGGATTGATTATGATAGACCAAAGTTTATTAGATGCAGTAAAAAGCTATAGCGAAAATATGACTCGTCCTATTAGCTTCGTACTAGGTACAGGCGAGCACGAAAAGCGCGCTGAGCTAGTTGATTTTTTGACCAAAATCGCTGGAACAACGGATAAGATTAAGTTTGAGCTGGACCAAGCAGACTATATCGATAGCAGCTTACCAAGCCCAATCAGCTTTGCAGTACGTAGTCATATCGATGGTGAAGTTGTCGATAACGGTATCGTCTTTAGTGGTATTCCAGGCGGTCACGAATTTACTTCACTGATTTTAGCTATTTTGCAGGCCGGCGGTCATACGCTCAAACTTGACGAAGGTATCCAGAAGCTCGTGAAGCGCTTTAATAAGCCGCTAGAGTTTCAGACTTATGTATCGTTATCTTGCCACAGTTGCCCAGAAGTAGTGCAGGCATTAAATCAGTTCGCCCTACTAAACGATAATATCAGTAACGAGATGATCGATGGCGCACTGTTCCAAGAGCAAGTCGAAGCCAATAATATTCAGGGCGTGCCCGCCGTATTCTTAAACGGTAAACCGTTCGCTAATGGTCTTATCGATACCGCTAAACTGATTGAGAAGCTACAAGAGCAGTTCCCTGATCTACTAAGCGAGGGCGGCGATGATAGCGAGCAACTAGAGCAGCAAGACGTCACGATCATTGGTGCCGGTCCCGCTGGTGTTGCCGCCGCGATTTATACCGCGCGTAAGGGTCTAAAAGTCGCTATGGTGGCTGATCGTATCGGTGGTCAGGTCAAAGACACGCAGGACATCGAGAACCTGATCTCTGTACCGTTGACTACGGGTAACGAGTTGTCAGCCAACTTTGAAAAACACTTGCGTGAGTACAACATTACCCTAAAAGAGCACGTCAGTGTCAAAGAAATCGGTGAGACGGTCGAGGAAAATTACAGCATTCATCTAAACACCGGTGAGAGCTTTGAGACGCGCAGTATCATCCTTGCGACTGGCGCGCAGTGGCGTAAGCTTGGTGTACCAGGCGAAGAAGAAAACATCGGTCAAGGCGTGGCTTACTGTGCTCACTGTGATGGCCCGTTCTTTAAAGGTAAAGACATCGCCGTCATCGGTGGTGGTAACTCAGGTGTCGAGGCAGCACTGGACTTAGCGGGTATTGTCAATCATGTGACGGTGCTTGAGTTTGCAGACGACCTCAAAGCCGATCAGGTGCTGATTAATAAAGCCAAAGAAAAAGACAATATCGAGTTTATCACCAATGCGGCCACTCAAGAGATCAAAGCGACTGACAATAAGGTAACGTCTATCGTTTATCAAGATCGCAGCACCGGTGAGACCCATGAGCGCGATTTGTCAGGGGTGTTTGTTCAGATTGGTCTTGTGCCAAACACGGATTTTGTCAAAGGCTTTGTCGATCTAAATCGCTTTGGTGAGATTGAAATTGATGAGCGCTGCCGCACTGACCGCAAAGGCATCTTTGCTTGTGGTGACGTGACCACAGTCCCCTTTAAGCAGATCAATATTGCTATGGGCGAAGGTAGTAAAGCCGCCTTAAGTGCATTTGAATACTTGGTTATGCAGTAAGTTTACGCTTAATATCAAAGAGCCCACTCTCAAGCATAGCTTGAGTGGCTCAGCCCTAAAAACCGTCTCCCAGACGGTTTTTTTAACGGTCTTCGGGGCGAGGGTAGTAAAGCCGCCTTAAGTGCATTTGAGTATTTGGTGATGCAGTAAGTGATATATGAGCTTTAAACATAAACCACCTCTTTTGAGGTGGTTTTTTTTATGGATTTTATATAAGGATTAATCTGTCATAGAAAAGCGTTTATTTAATCGACAAAATAAGGTAGCTTTTATTCAAAAAAGTAGTATTGTTGGTATTAGAGCGCATTTCTACTGTAATGCTTTTGATGCAATACCAGTATCAAAAAACCTACCGAGGCATCATTTAATTTGAGGAAGCAGCCATGGGATATATTGAAGCATTTTTTACTCAAATTGGCGACTTAACATGGGGTTGGGCGCTCATCCCAATGCTCATAATTTTTGGACTATTATTTACTATTGTAGGTAGGTTTGCCCAATTTAGATATTTTAAGCGCATGTTTAAGGTATTTAAGACGGATGAGGTAGGAGACGAGGGTATTTCCGCTCGTCAGGCCTTGCTGGTCTCTATCGGTGGACGTGTCGGTGGCGGTAATATCGCGGGCGTTGCCGTGGCCATTTCTTTGGGTGGTCCGGGAGCTGTATTTTGGATGTGGGTCGTCGCCTTGATTGGCATGATGACCAGTATTGTTGAGTGTAGTTTGGCTCAGCTCTATAAGCGTAAAGATGCTGATGGGAATTTTCGCGGTGGTCCTGCGACTTATATCTTACATGGCTTGGGTAAAGATTATCGTTGGCTCGCGGTCATTTATGCTATCTCCTTGCTATTGTCTTTTTCCATTGGGTTTGTGGCGTTCCAAGGTAATACGGTTGCCGGTTCTGCGCTTGAAAGCTTTGGGATTGAGCGTTGGATATCGGGCGTAGTATTGGTGATTGCAGGTGGCTTTATTGTCTTTGGCGGCATCCAGCGTATTGCTAAAGTCGCCGATGTGGTCATTCCTGTGATGGCGCTCATCTATATCGCTATGGCGCTTATTATCATAGGGCTGAACTTTACAGAATTACCGGCATTGTTGGTTTTGATTGTAAAAAATGCTTTTGGTATCGAGTCTGTCGTGGGCGGTGGTATTGGTGTGGCGATTGAGCAAGGTATGAAGCGTGGCCTCTTCTCTAATGAGGCAGGTTTGGGCTCTGCGCCCAATGTTGCAGCCACTGCGTATGCCACGCATCCTGTGAGCCAAGGTATCTCGCAGTCGTTATCGGTGTTCATTGATACGATTGTAGTGTGTAGTGCAACGGCGTTTATGATTTTATTGAGCGGAGTATATCAGTCAGGGGCTGAAGTAGATGGTATTGTACTGGCGCAGCAAGCATTGAGTAATCAGCTTGGCGATTGGTCACAGTATATCTTGACCATAGCGTTATTGTTATTCGCCCTCAGCTCTATTATGTATAATTATTATATGGGCGAAAATGCGATTAACTTTTTGGTCAAAAAGAATATCAAAATGGCGACTTTGGTCTTACGCATTGTGGTTATTGCGATATTATTCGTCGGTGCAGTTGCGCCAGCGGCAACCACTGTGTTCTTCTTCGCTGATCCTCTCATGGGCGTACTGGCGCTAGCCAACTTATTGGCATTGATTATGTTATTCCCGCGAGCCAAGCGTTTGCTCAATGACTTTGCAAGACAATTAAAAGCTGGGGTCAAAGAGCCTTTATTCGATGCGCAAGAGTATGAGAAGTTGGATATTGACCTCAGCGCTTGGGGTAAAGAGGCGGTGAAAGAAGCATTGGATCAGAAGAAATAGTCTGAGTAATGCAGTAGGTTTTATATTGGTTCTTAAAAATTAGCCATCTCTTTTGAGGTGGTTTTTTTCATAAACTTTGTAGCTCATTACGCCATGCGTTTCTAGCCAACTGTGTTTGAGACATAGTGCCAAACACACATAATCGATTCACGCTCTCAAACCGCCCCTGTCATACAACGGATTAAATAATAGACTGCTATTGACCTATAAGCCCATTTAAGCAACTATAGTCGTGCTGATAGCAACTGACCGCATATCCCTTTTGCAAAATAAAAAATAAGACGCTGATTTATGAATTTTGTCCATTACACCTTAAAAACCTAGCTGCATCTGCTTGAGTTAGAATATCGAGATGGCCATAACGGCAAACGCCCATTCAGATCTGAACGGGCGTTTTTTATTACTATCATATGAGGTGCTTATGAATACTATCAATCATCTAATAAATCCATCTGCTTCGCCGCTTCATAAATGCCGGTTGAGCGATTGCCCGTACGGCAAAAGATTAAGATCGGCTGCTCAGCTTGATTAAAAAAGTCGGCAAACTCTTCGACATGGTTTTGATTGAGCTCACTACCGGCAAACGAGATCTCTTTATAGGCCAGTCCTGCCTCCTTTGCAGCGGCCTCAATATCAGCGCTGGTCGGTTGGTTGGGTTCTTCGCCATCAGGACGGTTATTGATAATGGTCTTAAAGCCGTTTTCGGCGATCATAGGCACTTGGTCTGGGGTGATTTGACCGGTGATACTGATTTGGTGGCTCATGCGAGCTCCTTTTTTATTGTCGATATTAAAGGTTGAAAGGTTTAAGGAATAAAATAGTCAATAAGCAGGGTAGAGAGTAGGATGAATAGCGTTAAAATAAAAGATACGCTATGTAACGGTTATAGTAGACCTTGCATCAAGGCGCTCTGATATAAGAGTTTGGCGCGTACGCCCGTGCCGCAAAACATTAATATCGGCTTGGGGCAGGCATGATAAAAGCGCGCGAACTGCTCGACGGTCAGCGTACTTAGACGCTCATCATCGAACGGCAGATACTCATAAGCCAAATTAGCTTGCTCACTAGCACTTGCTAAATCAAGGCTTGTCGGCTGGCTCACCTGTTCATCATCAGGGCGAATATTGATGACTGAGCGATAGCCAAGCTGGGCAAGTTTCGCGCATTGCGATGGGTATATTTGCTTATAAATCGTAAGATTGTCAGTCATAATTTCAGTCGGTTATCTAGATAAAGTTGAATAAGGCCAAACGTGGTAAGTGACGTAAGTAACGGTGTATTGTCAAATAATATGCAACATAAGATATAAGACTATAATAGCAATAAAGTATCACCATTACTAAAAAACTGAATGATTACAGATCTTTTAGCGCGTTTACCGCCGCATTGGTACTCAAAAACACTTGCCCTGACAGCTCAGTAATCAGCGGCGTATGCTCAATCTTATCCATTACAGGCCCTTTGATAAAGCTAAAATGCAGATGCTTATCATCAGCGGCAAGCTCTCTATTTAAGGTAATCAGCATCTCTTGCGCGGTGAGGTCAATATGATTGACCGCTGACATAATCAGGATAATCTCACGGGCGTCGCTATAGTCCTTGGTCGCTTGCAGAATGCGGCGATGGATAGAGTCGGTATTACCAAAGAATAAACTCTCATCGATACGTATCATCAATAGATGCTCATAAGTGACGACGCTATGACGATGAATATTGCGAAAGTGTCCAGTCTCCGCCAATTGCCCAACGATAGCCACGTGCGGATGACTCGACTGCCAAATTAGGCTAGCAAAAGATACCATTAGGCCGATGACTAGACCGGTATTAAGACCAAATA
This sequence comes from Psychrobacter sp. TB15, assembly GCF_000511655.1. NCBI lineage: Bacteria > Pseudomonadati > Pseudomonadota > Gammaproteobacteria > Moraxellales > Moraxellaceae > Psychrobacter > Psychrobacter sp. TB15. Next base: position 121,775 of record NZ_AYXN01000015.1, on the reverse strand, counting down.
TCAACACCCCTGCAAAAGCGGCGATAAAGCTCGCGGCATCTAAGCGATCGCGCTGCCAAGCCGATTTTAAGGTTGCGATATCGATTAGCCCGATAATAGAGGCCATGATGATAGCGCCAAGAATCGCATAAGGCAATGGCGCCAGCACATCACCAAAAAATAGCAAAGCTGCGACCATGACGGCTACGGTGACAAAGCTTGCCAGTTGCGTCCTAGCGCCTGAGTCGGCATTGATAGCTGTGCGCGAAAAGCCGCCAGCTACTGCAAAGCTCTGAAACAGGCCACCTGCAATATTCGCCAGTCCCAAGCCGGTCAGCTCGCGATTGGCATCGAAGCGCTCATCGCGCAGTCGGGCATAGGTACTGGCCACTGAGCTACTAGAGACGAAGACAATCAGCGCCATCAGTCCTGCGGTTGGTAGCAGATTAGCCGCTTCACGCCAGTCTGGCAGATGCGGTAGCGTTAAGCTTGGCAGACCATGCGGAATGCTACCGATAGTGGCGACGTTATGTGCGGACCAGTGACCGATGACACTCAAGATAATAGCAACTATTAATAAAATAAGCGGAAACAAGCGCTCCGCCCATTTAGCCTGCCTAGCTGAGAGCCAAGAGCGCCAAAGCCACTTGCCGCCATAACGGTTGGCGACTAGTAATACAAAGGAGATGACACCTATCAATAAGGTTAGCGGGTGTAGCTGCTGCGCGAACTGCTGTATGCTTGACAAGTAGCCGATCAAGCTATTACCAGTGACTGGGATAGCGGTGAGGTATTTGAGCTGACTGACAAAGATGAGTACTGCTGCGCCGCTGATGAAGCCTGCGGAGACCCCGCGGCTAATAAACTGCATAATCCAGCCAAGCTTAAGCCTGCCTGCAATCCATAATAACGCGCCTACCATGAGGGCGAGCAGGCTTGCCATAAGCACATATTGCTCCGCCCCTTGATCACCATAAGTGCTCAAAGCGCTTGCGGTCATAATCGCAGTGATCGCCACCGGGCCGACCGCTTGTACATTGCTCGAGCCGATCCACGCGTAGACGATAACGGGCACGATAGCCGCGTACAGACCATACACAGGGGGCAGGCCGGCGAGCACCGCATAACCTAAGCTCTGCGGAATGACTAATATGCCGACTACCAGTCCGGCAATCACATCAGCAGGCAGGGTGGCAAACGAATAGTGACGCAGCCAAGCGGGTATGAGACGAGTGGCAATAGAGGCCATATCAGTACGCCATTATCCTAATACAGTGTTGCTTATACAGTGGCAAATGGGAGCGACAAAGAGCTTAGCGTTCATTCATACTCTCAAAGCTATTTGGCACAAAAGCGCTCATATAGCAGCTGCAGTACTGCCAGAGCATCGTCGCTGGCGATACGGTAGTAAATCTGCTTACCTTCGCGGCGCGTCGCCACTAGCTCGTCTTTACGCAAGATGCCAAGCTGCTGCGATAGGCTTGGTTGACCGACACCGACCAACGTCTCAAGCTCGCTTACGCAGTACTCACCTTGGGTCAACTGACATAGCAGCAATAAGCGATCGGGGTGCGATAGCGACTTGAGTAGCTTGCTGGCTTGCTGTGAAGACTGCTGCATTTGTTTGGCTAAGTCAATCGCTGCCAAATCCTGCGTGGTATCGTCCGCTGTATGGATCGATGACCTCTTATCTAAGGTAGAAGTAGTCAAGTAATCTCCTTGGGATATCACGATTATCTTATTGATATAAATTGAGCCATTATCAAAGATTGATTATCTATATTCTAACATTAATCAGCTAAGACGCTTTATAATAAACTACATTATAATAAATTACATTATATAAATTTATAAATAGTAGTATAGATGTTATATTACCGTTATAGAGCTAAGTGTTATAAAAATAATAAACAATCAGCTTTTAACGAATCATCAATAAACGAGGTAAGCATGCAAGTACATTCTTTTTTACATCAAGATACCGAAACTTATACTCATGTCTTAGCAGATAGCGCGCATCAGCTCTGCGCTATTATCGATCCGGTATTGGACTTTGATCCCAAGTCGGGGAGTACCAGCACAGATAGCATCGATGAAGTGCTTGAGTTTGTGCGCGAGCAGAACTGGCAGCTGGTCTATATTATCGAGACTCATGCGCATGCTGATCATATGTCAGCGGCCATTCATGTCAAAGATGAGCTTGGCGGCCAGTTGGTTATCGGTAAATATATCACTGAAGTACAAAAGATATTTAAGCAAGTCTATAACTTCGATACGAGCTTTCGCACCGATGCCAGCCAGTTCGATATCTTGACCGATGAGGCGACGGTTCTGACTTTAGGTGATATCGCCATTACCGTGATGCACGTACCTGGGCATACACCTGCAGATATGGCTTATGTGGCGACTGATAGTGACAAGAGTGTCGTGTTTGTCGGCGATACTATCTTTGCCCCAGACGTCGGCACGGCTCGCTGCGACTTCCCTGGCGGCGATGCCAAGACGCTGTATCACTCTATCCAGAAGCTGTTGTCGCTACCCGAGGAGACGATGATTTATCTGTGTCATGACTATCCTAGTCAAGGTCGGCAGCATTGTCCTAGTACCACTGTTGCTGCGCAAAAGCGCGGTAATATTCATGTCAAAGACGGTATCAATGAAGCGGAGTTTGTACAGATGCGCGAGCGCCGCGATGCCACCCTTGCCATGCCAAGATTAATTATCCCCTCAGTACAGGTCAATATCGATGCTGGGCAGTTGCCAAAGCCTGAGTCCAATGGTACTCGTTATCTAAAAGTGCCTATTAATGCGCTAGGCTAATCGCTAAAATGACAACTGACCCAAGCCAATTCGAGGAAGCACACCATGAATATTTATCAGCATTATGTACTCCCGAAGATGATCGATATGGCGTGCGGTACCGGACAAGTGATGAAAGCGCGCGCCAATATCGTGCCGCAAGCGACAGGAGAGGTGCTAGAGATCGGCATCGGTAGCGGTCTGAATTTAGAGTTTTATGATGCCAGCCAAGTGACCTCTATCATCGGAATCGATCCTGCTGCGCAGATGCAGGCGTTAGCTGATAAACGGGCCGCACAGATGGCTATTCCGATTGAGATCATCGCCGCGGATATCTATGAGATTGATGCAGAACACGCGCGTTTTGATACTATCGTCATGACTTTTACGCTTTGTAGCATTGATGATCCGATACCGGCGCTAACAGAGATGGCGCGGCTACTCAAACCTGAAGGTCGGCTGCTATTTTGTGAGCATGGTCTTGCACCTGATGCGAGCGTCAAGCGTTGGCAGCGCCGTCTGACGCCGCTATGGAAGCCTATGGCGGGTGGCTGTCATTTAGACCGTGATATTGCTGCACTGATTACAGCGGGCGGTTTTACTCTTGAGGAGTTAAATGAGGAATACTTACCCGGACCCAAGCCTATGAGTTATGTCTATAGCGGCTCGGCTAAGAAAAAGCTATAGAAGGAAATTTGTACAAATATTAGAATAATAATTTGAGCTAAGTTTTTTCATTTGCAAGATATAAAACTAATAAAAGAAAATTAATAAAGAAGGACTTAAATTATGAGTACTGAGAGTTTACATATCGTTTGCCCTAATTGCCAAGCGACCAATCGTCTGCCAAACGATCGCCTTAGCGCAGCGCCCAACTGTGGTAAATGCGCCAAGCCTTTACTGACAGCAAGCCCGCAGGAGCTAACTGCGCAAACGGTAAATAAAGTCATTCAAAAAAATGAAGTGTTGACAGTGGTCGACTTTTGGGCAAGTTGGTGTCAGCCGTGCTTGATGATGGCACCGCAGTTTAAAGAGGCGGCAGGGCAACTGCCGCAAGTGGTGTTTGCTAAGCTGCAAACGGACAAGTACGAGCAAGCAGCGGCGCCTTATAACATTCGCAGTCTACCGACGATGGTGGCGTTTAGAGGCGGGAAAGAAGTCGCTCGCCAGTCAGGAGCGCTGCCTAGAGATCAGATTGTGCAGTGGGTGCAAAGCTTGCAAGGATAGCGCTTAACTTAATACTCAATACATTCAAAACCACATAAAAAGCCAATACGTGGATAGCGTATTGGCTTTTTGCTAAAAGAGTCATTAATTATCTATAAGTCAAAATAGACATCAAAGAGAGCTTACTCTCCATAAATCTTAATACCATTGGCAAAGGTACAGCGTTTTATACGTGCCGTTTGAATGATAGCGTCGGCTTCACCGTATAGACGCGATAGCTTCGCATCACGCGCTTTACTATCGTTACTTCGACCCACGCCAAAGCTAATATTAGGCGAGATACCCCAGCGTCCAGCAGAGATACCGACGCCGACTCCTGATGCCGACAGGCTCGATTGCTGCTTTTGCGTCGCATTGACATAGCGCTCAACGCGATTGTACTCTTGAGCGAGCGCTTGACAGTCGTAGCTTTGATAAGTGCTTGGCGGCACATACTGCGGGGTGAGATTGCCACTGGTTGCACAGCCCGAAAGCGTAAAGATGCCAGCGGTGGCAAGTAACGCTGTTGCGGTAAAGGTTTTCATAAAAACTCCGTTGAACCAGTAGGAGGTATTTAAGATAGCAAATATAGCGAGCTTATGATATTAAAATAAGTTTGCAGGTTTCGCATACGCCAAGATGACAATCCCTATATAAGCGACGCCGGCGATAAGAATACCGACTTTACTTTGAGTTGGCGCAGCATTGATATTGAAAGATTTGGCGCTAGCACTGATTGCGGCGACTAAGAGTATAATTTTGGCAAACACCCACTGTACAGGTGCGTTCACACTCATCAATTGCATCAGCATCCAAGCCCCTGTGACTATCACTAAGGCATATAATATGTGATTGGCAATCTTAACCGGACGCGGCGCGCGGCGATTAGCGCTTAACACCAAAACGCTCTGGTAAATAAATAGCCCAATCAATATAAATACTAATAGCATGTGTAGATGTTTCATTGAATCTTATTCCTTGTAGAGTAAGCTCAGCACTAGTCAGTCTAAGCGAATCTAGCGCAGTGACAGCGCTTATTTATTTTGTCCTGCACATAGCGGGCTCTCAGGGCTTTGGGTTTGCTGTTGCCACTCAGTAGGGGTGTAAGCGTAGATCGCAAGCGCATGCACAGTACCGCCTTGCGAGGTTAGCAGTGGATCTACCAGCTGATAGACAAGCTGATGGCGCGCAACCAAACGCTTGCCTGCAAAGGCTTCACTAACTAGCGTTAGCTTGAAGTGACTCTCTTTACCGTCAAAGTAACCAGCATGATTCATTGACTCATTGACTAAGTCTAGATATTGCGGCTGTAACTCTTGCAGCTTGTCTTCAAGGGCGATAGCAGTAGGGGCGGTAGTCGTCATAACAGTCCTTCAATAGTCAACACTGTGCTGATTTGATAAAAATAGATGGAAGCATTATACCAGAGCAAAGCTGACAAGTGCTAAACGCGCTCTTTGTCAAACTATTAGGATACTGCTCTTTTATGAGACTGCTTTTTATAACAGAAACAGCAGTCACAAAAAAACAGGGCATGAATGTATCCAAGCCCTGTTGTTAAGACTGTTCGAATTAACCACTAACGGCGCGTTTTTTGATACAGTGGCATCACTTTAGGCATTAATGCCTGCATTTGTGAGATACGTGTACTGCTTGCCGGGTGAGTACTCAAAAACTGAGGTGGCTCACCTTGACTAGCGCGCTGCATTTTTTGCCATAAGGTGATAGCCGCTTGCGGGTTGTAACCAGCACGTGCCATTAGCTCAAGTCCGATTTGGTCAGCCTCAGACTCTTGGGTGCGGCTATGCGGACGGCTCAAACCAAGATCACCGGCAAGACCCGCTAGCTGCGCTTGACCTTGCGAGAGACCAAAGACACTTGCAGCAAGGCCAATACCAGTCTGCGTGGCATATTCGCGAGAAATACGTTCACGAGAATGCTCACGTAGCGCGTGTGATATCTCATGACCCATAATGGCAGCAATCTCATCATCAGTTAGGTTCAAGCGATCGATAATGCCAGAATAAAACAGGATTTTACCGCCTGGTAATACCGAAGCGTTGAGCTGCTGTGACTTAATGGTATGAACCTCCCAGTTCCACTGAGCAGCATCAGGACGATAAACACTAACTTGACCGACTAAGCGATTAGCAATTCTTTTTAGGCGTTGTAACTGTGCTGGATTGGTATCTAATACCCGCTCTTGACGCGCTTTTTGTAGCACTTGATTGTAGCTTTTGGCAGAGAGTTGTAGCACCTCTTCATCAGAGACCAGTAATAGCTGCTGACGATCGACGCCGACAGCGCCTGTATTGGTAGTGCTCGTACAGCCAACCAGTCCCAGTGTCGATAATGAAGCCGCCATCAGTGACGTAGTGAGCAATTTTTTCATAATAAACATCCTCGCTGTTAATAATTAATACTTATTAAAATAATACAAAGTTAAAGTCTCGCAAATCTAATCTAAGATATGCCATAGTATAATAAGCCTACTGTCACAAGACTAGTGCAGTAAAAGTAACATTACTACGTGCAAATGTAAGTACATCTCTGTCATAAATAATAGGTGATAGCTGGATAGAGCCTAAAGGTTATAAAAAGATCCCAGCTAAACTTAAAAGATGCGCTAATAAATAATCGCTAGATTATCAAAGAGATAACTGAATATTCGGCAGTTTAGCGGTGCCAAACGTAATTAAAACAAGCAAAATTTAAAAAAATATATTGACACCAGCAAAATAGTTGCTAAAATAGCCATCCTATCGAGACGTAGTCATTAATATTTATTAACGATACGCTTTGATTTATGCGGGATTAGCTCAGTGGTAGAGCATAACCTTGCCAAGGTTGGGGTCGAGAGTTCGAATCTCTTATCCCGCTCCAAATATGGCTACTGTCTTTTATACAAGACATAGCAAAAACCCTCACTATTATATAAATAGTGAGGGTTTTTTTTGTCTGTGTTTTGCGAATTTTTCTAAAAGAATCTGATATAAAAATAATGAGAAGCAATACTCAGAAGTGCTAAGGCTACAAAAGTCAGTCAACTTGCCATATCTACTTGAGGTTCGCACGGCATAATAAATGAGTAACTTTTAAAGCGATATCTGCAATATAAGTTTTCGATCTACAGACTTAAGATAGTCGTTAATACAAGCCTACCTAATAATAAATCCTAATTAAAATAGGAGCTTTTTATGCCAGAATTTAAAGAAAAAAGCTTTGATGAGCTGTTTGACCTGTCCGGCAAGACCGCTATCGTCACTGGCGGCGGCGTGCAGACTCTGAGTTAAATAAATAAAACTTTATCAGATCTTATATTTCACCCAGCAGCGCCATATATTTTTAAAGAGTATTGACTACAGTAGTTACTCTAAGCCGTTTGTTTATTTTTGCCGCCCATTAAGCTATTGACCACCCAAGCTGGGCCAATTAATAAGAACTGCAAATCTTCAAAAAAAGAGGGTTTTTTGCCTTCGATTTTATGACCGACAAACTGACCGATCCAAGCAACCACGAAGATACTAGCCCAGACCTTAAAACCGATAGGTAGTACTGCCATTACTGATAAGCAAATCAAGATAAAGATACCCATCGCTAAAAATAATGGCGTTGAGAGCTGCATATAAAATAGCAGCACTAAGGCACTAAGCACTAAGGTAATCCAAACCGATAGCGACATACCCATGCCTAAGATACTGACAAAAATAGTCGGCACTGCCATCCAGTGGATTTTTTTATTGATTAAGTTTTGGTGACTGACCGAATATTCGCTAAGCCACTGCTCAAGCGAGCGTTTCGATAAACGTTTTTTATTACGAGACATCCTAACCTCCTTGTTAGTCATTTGATGAATAGAATTAAAGAGCTGCGATATCTTTAGTTGTAGCATTATTTATAGTGCTCTACCACTTTATCGCGTAGACCCTCGCGTCATAACCGCTTGCTTTAACCGTTATTATGACGCTTTAGCGGCGTCTTGTTCGCTGCGATACCACTCGTAAAGCCCGACAAAAGAGTTGACTTGATAAACCATCGTTTGAATCGCAAAGATATAATTGCCTGACATCAGATTGACTGTGAGCCATACGAAGTTGGAGATAATCCACAACCACCAGTTAAACGAGTAGCGTAATATCATCGCTGCTTGGGCGGTGATAGAGAGAATAAAAGCGATGACGTTTATCCAAAAAAAGGAGATAAACCCTAAAAATAAACTACTGTCATTTTCGACGACGGCATAGCCGTAGCTGGCGAGTAGCGCGTTCACCGTGGGGAAAAGTGCTAAGCCGATGATCATAAAGGTAATGGTAATCAGCCAAACCCACTTATTGGCGGATTTGGGTATCATATCGCCGTCAGCATCGGTATTCTTTGACCAATAAAACAGACCGTAAAGGTGGGTGAAAAAGTTAAATAGTGGCGCGAGCATCAGACCAACGGAGCCGGCCGTACCTTGTACCACCACTTCACCAGCGGTCGCCGCCATACCAAAACCGTTGCCTGCGACGTTTTTGCGAAAGGATAACGACACCACGCAGATCAGACCAATAAAAGACACCGCTAAATAAAACCAGTCCAAAGTGCTGTGCTCAGTGGTGAGCCAAAACCCCGCACTCAGCGCTAAGACTCCTGAGATAAACCAGATAATGATCCATTGTAACGACCATTTGCCAGTGATATTGTCCAGTAACTGAATGCGCATAGAGTGGTTGTCCTTTAAGTCTGAGGTTAGTTATTAAATCGTTTATGAGGCTTGTTAGAGTCGTAGAGCTATAGGGTTGTGACGTTATAAATAGCGCTGCTGTTATCTCGTCTATTCTACAAAGCTTTGCCGTAGATATACTTATCGATAAATGCCACAGCCTCATGATAACGAGTATCGTAATTTGGCGCGTCGATAAGGTGCGGCTCAATGTTATGGCGAGCAAAGATGTCTAATAGCAGCTGCTCGAAGCGGCCGCGAGCTTCCGCGCTACCTAGCGAGCGCATACCGTCATCGACCCAAGGTGTATTATTATCGAGCATCACCGTATAGTCTAACCGAAACTCATTAATACAAGCGTCAACGAAAGGATGAGTACGGCCTTCATACTCTTCACAGAACGCTTGCGTAGTCACAAAGTCAGTATCAACGATAGTCACCGGCGCGGTCGCATTGATCTTAGCTTGGCGAATAGCCTCGGCATGATCAAGCGCGATAGGGCCGTAATCGCTATATTGCAGACCAAGCTCACTACCACCCAGGTCAGTCACGACATAAAGTCTACCCATCTCTAGCGCAAAGCTTGCGCCGTAGTAATTGGCAAGCTTATGTACCAAAGTGGTTTTGCCTGAGCTCTCACCGCCGACGATAGCGACAGTCTTGGTATAGTTGGCACGCGCTATTGGATGAATCGCGGCCCAATTTGCGATAGGGTGGCTTGCGATGGCATAAGAGTTAAACTCTGACTGTAGCGGTGTCGTTAAGACCGGCATGCTCAGTTGAGACTTGACCGCCTCTTGCGCGATAGGATGATTCTCTGCGACAAATAATGCGGTATCATCAGGTAGCTCTAACTCATGGGCGATATAAGTGAGTTTGGCCTGAGTTTCAGTGACATCGATAGCAACATCGCTAAAATCATCATGGATAGGTAGCGCAATCTCCTCAGAGATATGCAGATGAATAAAGGGCAAGTCCGCACAAGCCATCTGTAGCCAGCGCGCTTTGTCCTTTAAGGTAATATCAAAATCTGGATGCGGCGCCGGATGGGAAGTGATAACGATATAAAGGCTTTTGACTTGTCCTGCTGCTGCTAAGATACTGCGCATTTGTCCTAAATGTAGTGGCTGAAAATGCCCAATCATTAAACCGGAATCAATCATTATATCTCCTATCTAACTTCATCATATAAACGGCGCTGTTTGTGCGTTAAATTAATAGCATGGTATAAAGCTTTGGACGTAGATACAGGTGAGTTATTGTAAAAGTTTGAAAAATGAGTAGCGAAAGCAGGCAAGTTGTTGAAATTAATAATAATCGTCGCAAATAAGCATCTCAGTAAACTCAGCGAAAAGAACCCGTAACATGGCCTTTTTTGAAACATTTTGAAATAACTATTTAAAATCAGGCAGTTACCGCGCTTTATGACAGATTACGGCAACTTTGATTATCATAAAGTCACAAAGCACGCTTAAAGCATCAACAGATAAATAGCGAATACTTGCTATACTTATTTACAAGTTAAATCGCTCGAGAAGGAGTACAAACTTTGAGTAAGTTAGTTAAACTGCATCGTTCGCGAAACAATAAAATGATCGCAGGTGTCATGGGCGGTATCGCTCAGTATTTAGGATGGTCACCGACTTGGGTAAGAGTGTTGTTTGTTATTATCTCTTCACTTAGTGCAGCAGTCCCAGGGATTTTGATTTACATCATATTATGGATTGTTATGCCAAAAGCAACTCCTCAGTCCTATCAGTAGTTAGATGTAGTGAAAGAAGTACCCATTTTAAAGTTACTAAAGCTAAAAATATCAAATTTAAAAGTATTTGGGTTAAACAAGTACTACAGTTCTAAAAGTAATGCAGTCAAAATAAACAGTAACGCTTAAACCTATAATAATAAAAATAGAGTAGCGATAGTGTCTTATAAAAAACAAAAAGCCTGATACAACAGGATACCGGTATCACACTTTTCCTCCTGCCCAGATGCTTACGCATTTGGGTATTTTTTTGTTGTGCCGTGTATACTGATTTATGCGCTGCTGATTTATGCACTGATGTAGTGAGTTCATTGTAAAAACGATATAGCGGGATTGGGATGCTTTTGTTTAACTATTAGTTATGCAGCATCTGTCTGCATAGGCACAGCACGCCAGTAAAATTCATACCCGTTCCGCGCCTAAAAACTATCTCTCTACTTTATTTAGAATTGACTATACCTGTCATCATCGGTTGAACTTTAATACGCGACGCCTAGCCAGCGTAGATATTACATATGATGCTATAGGTAATACTATAAATATAGTTACTGTATATATGGATAAAATGGCAATTTTTTAGTAAGGTAAGCAGGTTAATAGAGGCGTAGCCGAACAAGCTAGCAAAGCTTAACTGTTTTTAGGTAAGCTCGCCCTAATCCTACTTATTTCATAGTGATTTTTTTATGACCTCCCAAGATAATATTTCTAATAATGACAACTCCCGCAAAGACTCTAAACCGATGAGTTTTCAAGATTTGATCTTGACCCTACAAAACTTTTGGGCATCCAAAGGCTGCGTGGTATTGCAGCCTTATGATATGGAAGTCGGGGCAGGGACTTTTCATACCGCGACTTTTTTGCGCTCGTTAGGCCCTGAGCGCTGGAATGCGGCTTACGTACAGCCTTCGCGCCGTCCGACCGATGGCCGCTACGGCGATAACCCTAATCGCTTGCAGCATTATTATCAGTTTCAAGTGGTGCTCAAGCCCAATCCGCCCAATATACAAGAGCTATATTTAGACTCTTTACGTGCCATCGGTATCGATCCTTTAGTGCATGATATTCGCTTTGTAGAAGACAACTGGGAGTCGCCAACGCTTGGCGCGTGGGGCCTAGGGTGGGAGATTTGGCTTAACGGTATGGAGGTCACTCAGTTCACCTACTTCCAGCAAGTCGGTGGTATCGAGTGCTTCCCAGTCACCGGTGAGATTACCTACGGTCTTGAGCGCCTAGCTATGTATGTGCAAGGCGTCGATAGCGTCTATGACTTGGTTTGGGCAGATGGCGAATTTGGCCGCGTGACTTATGGCGATGTGTTTCATCAAAACGAGGTGGAGCAGTCGACTTATAACTTCGAGCACGCTGATGTGCCGAAGATGAGTGAGTTCTTTGACTTTTATGAAGAGCAAGCGGATAAATTAGTCGATGCAGGCCTACCGTTGCCCGCTTATGAGATGGTGCTCAAAGCCTCGCATGCTTTTAACTTGCTCGATGCTCGCGGCGCGATTTCGGTCACTGAGCGTCAGCGCTTTATTTTGCGCGTGCGAACGCTGGCGCGTAAAGTAGCCTTTGGGTATGTCGAAGCAAGAGCCAAGTTAGGGTTCCCGTTAGCAGACGCGGAGCATCGTCAAGCTGCTATTGATAAATATCTGCCAAAAGAAGACGTGACAGAGTCTACTGAAGACTCCGCTGAAAATCAGCCTAGTAGTGATAATAACCGCACAAATACTGACACTAAGAAATAGGAGCATCCCATGAGTACCATTTTATTTGAACTGGGGTGTGAAGAGCTGCCGCCCAAGAGCCTAAAACCGCTACGCGATGCCCTGCAAGCTAGCGTTATCGAGCAACTAAAAGAGGCTGATATCAGTTTTAATAGTATTAAAGCCTTTGCCGCCCCGCGCCGTTTGGCGATACAAATCACTGGGATTAGTGATAAGCAGCCTGATCGTACTGAGCAAAAGCGCGGCCCAGCTATTAAGGCAGCTTTTGATGATGAGGGCAATCCCACCCGCGCGGCTATGGGCTTTGCCAAGGGCTTAGGCATAGAGACCAGTGAGCTGACGACTATCAATACTGATAAAGGCGATTATGTCGGCTATGAGCAAACCATTCACGGTCAAGCGACGACTGAGTTGTTACCTGATATCTTTCAAACGGCGCTCGATAATCTGCCGATTGCTAAGCGTATGCGCTCCGGTAGCGGCCGAGAAGAGTTTGTGCGGCCGGTGCAGTGGGTGGTGTTGATGCAAGATGATCAAGTCATCGATGCGACCATTCAAGGTCATCAAAGCGGTGCAAAAACGCGTGGTCATCGCTTTCATAGCCCAGACTACCATGAGCTCGATCATGCTGATAACTATGAGTCGCTGCTTGAGCGCTTAAAAGTGATCGCTGATTTTGATAAGCGCCGGATGATGATTAACAATCAGGTCAAAACTTTAGCTGATCAAGTCAATGCCGATGCGATTGTGCCAGCAGAGCTGTTAGACGAAGTGACAGCTTTAGTTGACTTACCGATTGCGTTAAGAGCAAGCTTTGAGCCAAGATTCTTGCAAGTACCGCAAGAGGCGCTTATCTCCACCATGCAAGCGGACCAGAAGTACTTTTGTCTGACCGACAAAGACGGTAAGTTACAGCCGTATTTTATTTTTATTACCAATATTGAGTCTAAAGACCCTAATCAAATCGTCGAAGGTAACGAGAAAGTCGTGCGCCCGCGTCTGGCCGATGCAGAGTTTTTCTTTTTGCAGGATCAAAAGCAGCCATTATTTGCGATGACTGAAAGCTTAAAGACGCGTGTGTTCCAAGATCAGCTGGGGACGATTTGGGAGAAGTCTGAGCGTATCGCTAAGCTTGCTGGATTTATCGCTGGGCTACTGCAACAGCAAGGGCAGAGTATTGATCTCGATGAGACGGTACGCGCCGCCATGCTTGCCAAAGCGGACTTGACCAGCTCCTTAGTCGGTGAATATCCAGAATTGCAGGGCATCGCCGGCACTTATTATGCGCGTCTAAATGATGAACCTGAAGCCGTCGCTGCCAGTATTGAAGAGCAGTATCTGCCTAAGTTTAGCGGTGATATTCTGCCGCAGACGCCGATCGGTATTTGCTTAGCGCTAGCCGATCGCTTAGATACCTTAGTGGGTATCTTTGCTATTGATCAAGCGCCGACAGGTTCAAAAGATCCGTTTAGCTTACGCCGTTCGGCTATTGGTATTTTGCGCATTTTAATCGAAAAGCAGTTGCCTATTAACTTAGTGGCGCTGGTGGAACAAGCGATTAAAGGCTACAGTAATGAGTCAGGCAGTAAAATTGCGAAGATGGGCGATACCTTTACCCAAGTGATGGCGTTCCTCAATTCGCGTTATCGCGCCATGTACACTGAGAAAGGCGTCAGCGTCGACACCATTCAAGCCGTACAAGCGATCAACCCGCACATGCCGCTTGATTTTGATCAGCGTATCCGCGCAGTGCAGTCTTTTAGTAAGCTACCGCAAGCGTCGATGCTAGCGGATTCTAATAAGCGCGTGGCGAATATAATCGCTAAGTCAGAAGGCGCAGTCGCTGATAGTGTCGATGAGTCGATACTAGCGGAAGCTGCTGAACAAGCACTATACGCAAAAGTGCAGCAAGCACAGCAGCAAGTTGCGCCCTTATTAGAGCAAGCGGACTATACGCAAGTACTGCAAACTTTAACCAGCTTAGATGAGCCACTCACGCAGTTCTTTGATAGCGTTATGGTCAATAGCGAAGATGCCGCGCTAAAAGCCAATCGCTTAGCACTATTAAAGCAAGTCCGCGCACTATTCTTAACAGTTGCTGATATCAGCGAGCTGCAACTCTAGAAGCTATCGTTTTACTTATAAATTGATATAAATCAAAAACTGGCTTTATTGAGCCAGTTTTTTTATGAGCGCCTGCTATGCTAAGCGCGTTACTTATCGTAAAATCTAAAGGTGACAATGTAATATGCTCTAATATATTCGGAGCCTTGTCCGCTACTCAAAGGAGCCTTGCCGTGTTTGCTGTTATTACCACTATTATAATCATCTGGATCTGTATGTGGCTGTTTTATAAAGTCATGTATCCGCGCCCGCCTAAAAGCATGATGCCAAAAGAAGGCGATGTCACCACACCGCGCACCTGCAACTTTTGTGGCCATAGTCTCGCTGAGTATCGCGGCGTGCTCGAAACGCAGCCTCATAGCGACGCGATGCTAGCTACGGATGAAGTAGTAGCGGATACAGCAACGACAAAAAACCAAGAGCTGTTTTTTTGTAATTACGAACATCAGGCCGACTTTCATGCTGGTAAAACCTATAAGGCTCACTCCTAGGCGTGTCTAGGTTTAAAAATAGGTTTAAAGAACAGACTGCGCTTCTTGCATGATTTTATTTAATAGCTGCTCGTTGTGTTTGCTTTGCTGCTGACGCTCGGCTTCTGATTTTTTATGTGCATTGATTTGCTCGTACAAGTTTAAGCAAGACAAGACTAGCAAATTCTCTTGATTCAGTTTAGGCGCGTCTTTTTTAATGTTAGTAGCAAAATCATTAATAAACTTTTCTGCCGCTCTTAGCTCTTGTTCTTCATCAGCGGGACAAAAGATAGGGTAGCTGGCGCCCGCAATCACGATATCTATTTTTTTGCTTTCCGGCTGCTTATGCTCTGGCTTTTTGTTTTGTGGCCCTGAGGCTGGCTTAGCGGATTTATTATTATTCATATCATTGCTTTTATTGGGGTCAGTGGTTTGGCTCGAGCTATTAGCATTGACCGATGGGCGCGCCGCTTGGCTTTGGGCGACTCGGCTTTGCGTGCTTGTGTCTTGGGTCTGGGCCGGCGGTGTTTTTGAGTTATTAGCCGCTGTTACAGTGCTATCCTTGCTAGTCGTTTCGAGCGCTGGTTTTTGCGAGTCAGTACGGTTATCAGTCATAAAAAATCCTACACAATAAAGGTTTGAAATTAGCGTGAGAGCGCTTAGCTATCCATTTGGTCAATACGGGTCAAGCGCTGCAGTACCACTTGAGTACGCTCAGCCGCCAGTTGGTTTTTTTGCTGTAAATCGCTATTTTGTTGCTTGATATCGTCGAGCTGCTGCTTTGCTTCTTGGTTTTGCTGCTCTAAGCGCTGATTGATCTGTTCAAGCTCATTATTTTTTTGTTGTAAATCGCTGAGCTGACTCTGCAGTTTGTCTTGCTCTTCTCCTATCATGTGATGAGCCTCAGCCAAACTTTGGTAGCGCTTATCTAAATCGCTCAGTTGTTTTTTGGCAGTGTCGCGCTCATTGGTGCTACTGCTGAGCTGAGACTTTAAGGAGGACAGCTCTTTTGGGTCAGGCTGAGGCTGTTGTTTTAGTTGACTGAGCTCACGACTGACCAGTTGATGCTGTTTTTTGATATCTAGTATCATTTTTTCTAATATTTTTAGTTGATCATACATAGTCAGTTTTTATCCTTAATGAACGTGATGATAATGAATTGGCTTTATGCGTTTAATAATGCCATAAGTGACCTCATAATATCTATATCAACAAAGTAATTGCCATTGAGCTTATAGTAGGCATTTTGGGCATCTTTATACTTTGTCGCACTTATTTACCCTTAATTTATTTTGAATCAGGATGTTTTTATGAATGATAATATCTCAGGCTGGAACACTTGGTCAGATGCGTTTGCAGGTTGGACGGATGTGACAATCAGTGAGATACATGGCTTGATGACTGGGCTGATGACCGCTTGCAACGCGCCCGATGAGGCAGGTTGGGCTGCTATCTTGAGCGAGCTTAGCTTTGAAGCTTTGCCTGACGAGGCGCTAACTTTATTAACTGAGGAGGCTGAGGACACCGTGTTTCAGCTCAAAGATAAAGATGATGCTTATGCCTATACGCCGCTAGTGCCTGACGATGAACATGATTTGTACGAGCGTGTAATGGCGCTGAAACAGTGGGCCAATGGCTTTATGACCGGTTTTGGTATTACTGATTGTCGTCTAAGTGCTGAGGAGAACGAGATGCTCTCTGATTTGGCGAAGATTGGCGCGATTCGTCTAGCCGAGGATGACGAGTTTGAGGGTGGTGAGGAGTCTTACCTATATATTTATGAGTTTGCGCGTATGGTGCCTGTCAGCTTTGCCACGCGCAAACGTAAATCGGTGAAGGAGTTGGCACTGATTGCCGGACTACCTATCGATGCTAAGACCACGAAGGAATTGCAAGCAGAAGGTAAGCTGCCAAAGCCCATGCCGCCAGTCATGGATGTGATGAATCAAAATAACCCATCGTAAGTAAACCGTTTATACTTCAGGTGAGCACTGCGCGATGTGCTCTGCTGCACATGGGCTGGCGGGTCTTGGCCGTATCGTTTATGTCAGCTCGGTCAAGCAACTCGGCGAGTGGATGGCGGAGATGGGTGTAGACTCGCCGCTGTCGATTAATGCGTTAGCTATCTCAGAGGTCGCGCCTGATATCCCTATCGATGGGCCAGTTGACGGCTTAGATGAGGAAGTAAAAGCCCTACAACAGCGCTTTGTTAAAAATAGCTAACCTCTTTTTTAGATAGGCTAAGGATATTTTATGACCATAACCGCTAGCAATAGTGATGCAAAAACCAACACTAATCAGGCTGACTACCCTACGCAAAGTATCGATTGGCTGACGCGGCTCATTGGCTTTGATACGGTCAGTCGCCATTCAAACTTGGCGCTGATAAAAGATGTACAAGGCTACTGCGAGCAGCTGGGTTTGAGCGTTGATCTCACCTTTAATGAGGCTCAGAACAAAGCCAATCTGTTTGTTACCGTACCCGCAGGAAAGAACCGAGATATTTTAGATGGCGGTTTGGTGCTCTCAGGTCATACTGATGTCGTACCAGTTGATGGGCAGGACTGGAGCTCAGATCCATTTAAAGCGGAAATACGTGGCGATAAACTGTACGGGCGCGGGTCGTGCGATATGAAAGGCTTTATTGCTTGTAGCTTAATGGTGCTACCTAAAGCAGTCAAATTATCTAAAGCGGGTAAACTCAGTCGTCCGCTACATCTGGCACTATCGTTTGATGAAGAGGTGGGCTGTTTGGGTGCGCCGCTGATTTTGGCGGATATTGAGGCGCGCGGTATCACTCCTGATTATTGTATCGTCGGTGAGCCAACTTTGATGACTATGGTGGTCGCGCATAAAGGCATTGCGGTTTATCGTTGCCGCGTGCATGGCAAGTCCGCGCATTCCTCCTTAACCCATAAAGGCGTCAATGCCATTAGCTACGCCAGTCGTTTGGTCGGTTATGTCGATGCGTTAGCAGAAGAGATCAGCCAGCGTGATGACAATGATGCTATGTTTGATGTGCCTTTTTCGACCCTGTCGGTCGGTACGATACAAGGCGGCACCGCGACCAACATCGTACCCAATCTGTGCGAGTTCACCTTTGACTATCGCAACTTACCGCACATGACGCAAGAGGATATCGTAGCACCGATCAAAACTAAAATTGCCGAGCTAAACGCGCAAATGCAAGCGCGGTCTCCTGAAACCGGTATCGAGCTGATACAAGAAGAGGGCGTACCAGCGATGAGTGATGATAAGAATGACGAGCTACAAGAGTTAATCGCAGCTTTGACGGGCGATGATGAGCGCCATAAAGTGGCTTATGCCACCGAAGGCGGACAGTTTACTAACGCTGGCATTCCGACCATTATTTGCGGCCCAGGGAGCATTGAGCAGGCGCATAAAGCCGATGAGTTTGTGGCATTAAGTGAGATTGAGCGTTGTGATGGTTTTCTGCAGAAACTGTTAGAGAGCTGTACGGTTAACTAGATCTTTATCGATAAGAAAATTGTAGCTTATGCTCATAAAGTCAAAGCACTTAGAGTATAATTAGGTTTGATCAAACACCGTCGTAATGGCGGTGTTTATTTTTTTAACATCAGTAAGTTTCATAATACAGAGTAGGGGTTGCAGATGTCTTGGCATCTATTTACCGTGTTTTTTATCAGTACCTTTTTTATCTCCGCGACGCCAGGGCCTAATATGCTGTTGGCGTTTCAGTATGGGCTAAATTATGGGGTGAAGCGTACGCTATGGACGCTGGCAGGATTAAGCCTTGGTTTATTCATCCTATTGCTGTCAACCTTGCTAGGGCTAGACGTTATCAGTCGTCAATCGCCTTGGGCTTTAGAAGTAATCAAAACGGTAGGCGCGCTATATCTCATTTATCTGGGTATTCAGTCATGGCTCGATGCTGGTGAGGGCAGCTTGATGAGTGATGCCAAAGAAATGGGCGAGGAGGTCGCGACCGATTATCCGACTACTATGCCATTTATGACTGATGAGAAAACACCGCAGCCGCGCTCACTATCGAGTGCGGCAGTTAAGGTGTCACCAAACAATATGACCTTATTTCGTACCGGCGTTTGGGTGTCACTGTCTAACCCAAAAGCTATATTATTCTTCGCTGCTTTTTTCCCCAAGTTTATCAATTTTACGGCGCCCCTTTGGCCGCAGTATATAATGCTGACTGTTGGCTTGTTTTTAAGCGAAACCATTTGGCAGATCATCTATACGCTGGGCGGAAAGCAATTGGCTGGCTGGCTTGATGTTGGTGATCGTCTGGCTTGGCTTAATCGTGCTTGCGGCGTGATATTTATGTTGATTGCTGCAGCTTTATTGGCTGAAGTGGTTAGTCATTTTATGGTTTAAAGAACACTATGGTCAGTGCGAAATAAAGTCGATACGCTTAATATTAACGTGCAACTGCTATTCATTTTCCTTGCGTGCTGTGTCTTCGCTGTTTCGATGTTGCGCAGCTCTCATTGACAAGATGAATCCCAGCTGCACTGCATCGGTTTTAAGGTGATTCAACACTATTAGTTACTCCATAAGATACGGTGATAATCATGACAGCCGCATACAAAAAAGCCGTCCACTATTAATAGCAAACGGCTTTTCTTATCTAAAGTCGTATTACAAACATTGTGTTAGGCCAAAACCTCAACTAACTCACCCTTAACCATATGCGGACTGACAAAGTCAGTAATACGGACGCTAACGAGTTTACCAAGCAGCTCATCCTTTTGCGCTTCCTCAAACGGGAACATCACGGTGCGGGTATTGTCCGCCGTACCTAGCAAGCAATCAGGATGTCGATCCGCTACTTGTTCAACCAAGACGCGAGTGGTGGTACCGACCATTTCACGGGTCTTTTGTAGGGTTGAGTCGATAATCACCTTTTGAAACTCTGCCAAGCGCTCTTTTTTGGTAGTGAAGCTAACATTATCAGGCAGCTCAGCAGCTGGCGTGCCTGGACGCTTGGAATAAATAAAGCTGTACGAGTGATCGAAGTTTAATTCTTTTGCTAAGTTCAAGGTATCTTGGAAGTCCTGATCGGTCTCACCAGGGAAGCCAATAATAAAGTCGCTCGACAAGTGAATATCAGGGCGAATGGCTTTTAGCTTGTTAATCTGATCAATATATACATCGATCGTATGATTGCGTTTCATCGCCGCTAAAATAGCATTTGAGCCACTTTGAACTGGCAGGTGTAAGTGCGAGACCAGCTCAGGCAATTGCGCATAAGCATCGATAATATCATCAGTGAACTCGAGCGGGTGGCTAGTGGTATAGCGGATACGTTCCACACCGTCGACGTGCGAGACATAATGCAATAGCTCGGCAAAGCGGCAAATACTACCATCATCTTTTTCGCCGCGATAGCCGTTGACGTTCTGACCTAATAGATTGATTTCGCGTACGCCTTGTTCGGCAAGGTTGTCAATCTCAGCAAGTACATCATCTAATGGACGCGATAACTCTTCACCGCGCGTATATGGCACCACGCAAAATGAGCAATATTTTGAGCAGCCTTCCATGATAGAGACAAAGGCTTTATAGCCTTCGACTTTAGGCTCAGGCAAGAAGTCAAATTTCTCAATGCTAGGAAACGAGATATCGATTGTGCCGATACGGTTTTTGGGCGCGATACCTTTTTGCTCATTAGACTGATCATACAGCTCTGGCAGACGGTGCAAGGTCTGCGGCCCAAATACCATATCGACATACGGCGCGCGCTTTTGGATGTTATCGCCTTCTTGTGAAGCTACGCAGCCGCCAACACCAATGACTAAGTCAGGACGTTTTTCTTTCAATTTACGCCAGCGGCCCAGCTCTGAAAATACTTTTTCTTGCGCTTTTTCGCGAATAGAGCAAGTATTCATCAAGAGCACATCAGCCTCATCGATATCATGAGTGACTTGCATACCGTGCGAATCGCCGAGCACGTTGAGCATTTTGTCAGAGTCATAGACATTCATCTGACAGCCCTGAGTGGTGACAAAGACTTTTTTGACAGGAGCGGCCGCAGAATGGGACTCTTCAAGCGCTGTTGCTGCTTGCGCAGCAAGGGTCGTTTCAGCAGTAGAGCTCGTATCGGTAGTATCGATACGCGGGTCAAATACAGTAACACTCATAACAAGACATCCATGGTTAAACAGATTGGCAGGCTAAGCGCTGAAGACGAGACGCTGCAGACCAAGCACTAAAGATAAGGCGCGTATTTTATCATAATCAGTCTGTAAAGTGAAAAATAAGCATCAACGAATGTCATTCATCTACCAAATTATTTATAATAGTATCAATCGCTTATCATTTGCTCATCAATGACTCGTTATTGTCTAATGACTCAGAACTGGAGCAAGAGTGCCCGCTTGTCATTATGTATTGTCACTATGTACGGTCACTATGCTTGTCATTGTGTACTGCTGATACGCGCTGCTAGTATGCGTTATAAAAGACGAGCAATATCATTTTGTTGTTACTGGGTACTATCCTGATTAGAGACAAATGGTAAAGTGATTGGTTGAAAGTTAACCAAATATAGTATGATCAATAGTATGGTAAGTGCACTTATCGCAGCGCTAAGCATCAAATCGCTATACACAAGCCGCTAATTCACCTGATACTCATTTACTTGATACCAATTTACTTGATACTGAAGAATATAAAGAGAGTCCGTATGACAAAATTGCGCGTTACTCATAACAGCAAAGAAAAAACCACTACTAAGCACACTCTAAATTTACAGTTATTGAAGAGCGTCAAAAACAGTAAGCTGCGAGTGAGTGCGCTGAGCTTAGCGACTGCTATGGGGGCGCTTGGAGTATCACAAGTGGCTTGTGCTGAGCTGACTTGGGGAGACGGCGAGAGCTTTGAGCAAGAAGGCAGCTACTACTCAGGCAACAGCTATCAGCAGGGTAGTAGTGGCGTCGACTATTTTAATGCTGCCGCACAAGCTGAGAATAGAGGCGATATCAGTGCTTTGTTCAACTATGAGCAGCTGATGAGTGGTAGCCTGTTTGCCATGTACCCGACTTATTGGCGAATGAATTTGGATCTCAATTCACAAAGTGCAGCGGCTATCTCGCAGTTTGTACGTCAATACCCAGGCAGTGTTATGGCCGAAAAGCTCGTCGCTGATTTTGCAGAGACCAAAGCCGGCGCTAATGATTATGCTTCCGTCCGTCAAGTGGCTAATCTGATTACTAATGCCGATAGGTCAGAGCGCTGCGCCATTGCCCTTGGGTTCAATAATGGCGGCGATACGATGCGCGCGCTGAGCGAGAAGTCTGACGTTTGGCTAACCACCAAAAAACAGCCTGCGCTATGTGATCAGCTAGCGATGGAGATGAATAATCACGCGCTTATTAGTAATAGCGATCGGGCCTCAAGACTGAAACGTATGCTGCGTGTCGGCAACACCGGCGATATTATGGCGCTATCCTCACGCTTAGGCACGCCTATTCCTTATTCAGCTTTGAGCGAGATTCAGCTTAATCCTTCCTCGTTTCTTAGCCGATTTACTAAAGAGCCTAACAGTCAAATTAATCAATACCTTTATCTATATGCGATAGGCCGCCTTGCCGATAAGTCTTACCGCGAAGCGGCGATGCAGTTAGATTTTGATATCAAGCAAGACAATCAGCGCCGCGCTCGCTTATTAAACGATGACACGCGCCGCTACGCTTATCGCATTATTGGTGTCAAGCGTATGAACTATAATACCGATGATGGCTTTAATAGTGAGGCGGTAGATTGGTTCCGTAAGAGTCTGGACGATGATTTTAACTTTGAAGAAGCCGAAGATTATGCGATGGCTGCTATTCGTTTTAGTCGCTGGGATGATGTCGCTGAGGCGATCTCTCAGATGGATAGCGAGACCCAAAGATCCAATATATGGCAGTATTGGCTCGCGCGCGCTTATGAGCAATCAAGCGATGCCAATAAGCGTACTACTGCCAAACGTATGTATCAGCAGCTAGCAAAAAGTAATGACTACTACGGGCTAATGGCCAAAGACAAAATCGGCCAGCGCTTCTATGCCAGCCGTTTGGGCGGCAATAACTTGCCTAATATTAGCAGCGCTGATCGCGCACGCGTGATGCAAGAGCCAAGTTTTGCACGCGCTTTTGCACTGTATAATTCAGACGCCAATCGCTCGTTTGCCAATCGCGAATGGAACTGGGCGGTCAAGCAGGCTCGTGATAAGCGTGATGATAGTCTGATCATTGCCGCGGCGCGCGTAGCGCATGATATGGGCTGGCTCGATCGCGCGATTTATGCCATCGATAATGCCGATAGAGTAGACAGCTTGGCACTATCGCATCCGATGCCGCACCAAAGCGCGGTGGTACGCTATAGCCGAGAGGCGGGCATTGATCCGGCGTGGGCTTACGGCATTATGCGTCAAGAGAGCCGCTTTGTGACCTCAGCGCGCTCGAACGTTGGCGCTAGTGGTTTGATGCAAGTCATGCCTGATACGGCTAAATACATCGCGCGCAATCTAGGCGAGACTTATAGTGCTAGCCGCGCCAATAGCGGCGATACTAATATCCGCTATGGCACTTGGTATATGGGCGATATCTTGAGTAAGCTCAACTATCAGCCTGTACTGGCAACCGCAGGTTATAATGCTGGTCCTAACAATGCCAAGCGCTGGCAGCCGGTTTATGGCTCGCTCGCTGCAGATCAGTATGTTGAGTCTATCGCTTATCCCGAAACTCGCAATTACGTCAAGCACGTGATGGAAAATGCCACTATCTATAGTAGCTTACTAGGTCGTCCGCAGCCGATTACTGATCGTATGGGATCGGTGCCCGCAGCTTTTTAACAGCCTCATGGCTGAGCAATAGCGTTTGACGTGGTTAGTAGTGCATCTTTATAGCAAAAGCCATCAGCAAGTAGTGTTGATGGCTTTTTTTAATCTTTTTAGGATATTAATGTATTAAAAATAAAGGTTCAGATAAGGTTTTATCAGGCCGCGTTATCCTTTGCTATATCAGGGGATAGAAGTTTTTAAAGTTGATTTACGTTTTTGCTATAGAGTAAACAAAGTGTTTTGGTAGTATTAGACTAATCTGTCTACATGTTATAGATTACTAGCTCTTTATTTAGTTAGCGTCCAAAAACAGAACGATAACTATAGGCTATTTTTATACCTGCTTCTACTGTTCGATAACTGTATATACCCTTTTGACTATGATAAATAAATATATAAATTTTATAAAGTATCAAGCGAACAGTCGTCAATCGTCTGTTTGGTTCCGAGTGTCTGCTACCTCAGCCAAGCTAGCGGGTCTAATGCTATTACCTAGCGTCTTTATAGCTCCTGCGCAAGCGGCAAGCGCAGTCAAAAGTGGTCAGCGGGTACTCATGGTTGAGATGACCCCAGCGTTATGTAATCTACAGCCAACGCGCGCGCGGATGCGTCAATGTTTAGAAGGCTATTCTTTTACCATATCTGGGCTAGATTTGGGCTATGGTGAGCGCTGTGGCCGCGGTAGTGAGCCGCGTCTAAGTCCTCTACAGCTCAAAGTCGTCAACCGCATTATGCCGGACACGACAGTGCGCAGCCAAGCATGGCATCGCTATGGGACTTGTAGTCCGCTGAGTGCGAACAGTTATTTTCGTCAAATTATTAACTATGCCGGAGACCTAAAGCTGCCCAGTGAACTGACAACAGGTAATAGCTATACAGTGTCCAAATCAAGCTTTCTTAAACAGATGATAAGACTTAATCGTGGTATGAGCGCATCTGACATCGATCTGATCTGCCAAGCAGGCAGTCGCCGCCAATCGATTTTGACTGATATCAATGTCTGCTATGAAGGCAATGATTTTGCCAGTTGTAGCAATGTCATCGACAGCTGCGACAAAAAATTTATTATCTCTGGAGGTCAGTAATAGATCGCGTAGATAAGGATATAGAGCAGACCGCTCGGTGCGCCCGATAAATATAAAAATGCAATAGAATAGACAGCACGACTATGGTTAAAAAGTGCTTTGCTATGGTGTTAAAAGCTTTTTCTGAGCATATTTTAGAGTGTGTTTTGAATTAAGCAGTCGCCTTTTCTATAAAACTCTTATCCGTATTCATTTGCTACTCTATTCATTTTAAATTGATTTTTGGGCGCTATCGAGTATTAGCGCTTAATTTGGTCCTATTATAGATGTTTACTTTGGTCGCTCATACTATAATAGTACGCGCATAAAATGTAACAATATAGCGCGCAAATCTTATACTCGCCTGCTATTGTTCCTAGACGGTTCCCTAAACGAGGTGCTACACTAGCTCTCGTTTTATGCGCCTTTTGCATAAAAGTCGTGTTTAATTCGAGCCGTTGTGACTGAAAAAGCGACTACTTAATAAAGATATTGTCGAACAAGATACTGTCTAATAATCAATTGGAGAATACTCTATGAAACAGCCTGTACGTATTGCCGTCACTGGCGCTGCTGGTAATATCAGCTATGCTATGCTATTCCGTATTGCTTCTGGTGAGATGCTAGGTAAAGATCAGCCGGTTATTTTGAATTTACTTGAAATCACTCCAGCACTTGACGCCCTAAAGGGTGTAGTTATGGAGCTACAAGACTGTGCTTTTCCGTTATTAGTAGATATCGTGCAAACTGACGATGCCAAAGTTGCTTTTAAAGATGTGAGTTATGCTTTATTAGTAGGCTCGCGTCCACGTGGCCCAGGTATGGAGCGTAAAGACTTATTAGAAGCTAACGCTGCTATCTTCTCAGCACAAGGTAAAGCGTTAAATGAAGTGGCTAAACGTGATGTTAAAGTCCTAGTCGTTGGTAACCCAGCGAACACTAACGCCGTTATCGCTCAGCGTAATGCACCGGATCTAGATCCACGTAACTTCACTGCGATGACGCGCTTAGATCACAACCGCGCTATTGCTCAATTGGCCGAAAAGACCGAGAGCACTGTCAACGATGTGAAAAAGATGATTATCTGGGGTAACCATTCGTCAACTCAGTATCCAGATCTAACCGCTTGTACTGTCAATGGTAAGCCTGCGTTAGACTTAGTCGATCGCGACTGGTACGAAAACACGTATATCCCAGAAGTACAAAAACGCGGCGCAGCAATTATTAAAGCGCGCGGTGCCTCTTCAGCTGCGTCAGCTGCTAATGCGGCGATTGACCATATCCGCACTTGGGTTATGGGCACAGATGGCGACGATTGGGTCTCTATGGCGGTCTACTCTAACGGCGAATACGGCGTTGCCAAAGGCTTGATCTACTCGTTCCCTTGTACTTGCAGCAATGGTGACTGGTCTATCGTTGAAGACGTCGATGTCTCAGCAGAGTTCTCAAAAGAGAAAATGGCTGCCACTGAGCAAGAGCTAAGCGAAGAGCGTGACGCAGTATCTCACTTACTGCCATAAGCGCAATGGGATTAAGTGCTGATTAAAGATACAAAAGCCTTGCTTGTATAGCAGGGCTTTTTTTTGCCTGCTCCGTTAACACAACTGGTAAGCTTAGATAAACTTTGACTAACAGCTTTTATCAGTAGGTTTGCTACAATAAAGACGTTCGCTAAAAAGCATTAAAAAAGCACTAGAAAATAAGTCAGATAATAAATAACCCTGTTAAAGCTTATATTAACGTTAAGGAGAAGCAGTATGTTAGGTGAAGTCGATTACAATATGAATGAACTATTCGCTCAGTTAGGTCTGGATAATTCAGATGAAGCGATTGACAAATTTATCGCTGATAATCAGTTAGGCAAAGATGAGAAGCTAGTAGAGGCTGACATCTGGACCGACAGTCAGCGTATGTTCTTAAAAGAAGAATGGAAAAAAGACGCCGCTTGGGTAGAGGTTATTGATGAATTAAATGTGCGTTTGCATCCTGATGCTTAGTCGTTAGAGCTTTCATTAGTTAGCACGTAATAAGTCATATATCAAAAAGCCACTTTAATAATAAAGTGGCTTTTTTAGTGGAAAGGTGACACGCGCAAATCTTGTTAATTTAACTGCTGCTCTCGCCAAGCAAGCAGGTCAGTCACGTCTTGATGAATGCCTTGCTTTAGAGCGGCTAAACCCTCATAGTTACGCTCGCCGTGCAAGTAGTGCAAAAAGCGCACCTGCAAGCTCTCACCATATAAGTCGCCTTGAAACTGCGGAAAATGCACTTCTAAGCGCCATTCTTGCTCTTTAGTCACTGAAGGCCGAGTACCGATACTTGCGGTACCAAATAGACTATGCTCTCGTAGTCCTGCTACGCCCATTTGCCCTTCTTCTGCAAGAGCGCTCAGTCCATCTGCTACGATATTGCCTTGTTTATCAAGACGGACCACGTCGACTGCAAAGATACCGTGTAAGGCAGGCTTTATCCGAGACAGCTCAATATTAGCAGTCGGAAAATCCATAGTGCGGCCGATTTTATCACCGCCAACGACTTGGCCCATAATCGTATAATCGCGGCCTAATAAGCGATTGGCTGCATCAATATCACCGGCTAATAGTAAGTCGCGTACGCGGGTTGAGCTGATGCGATCATCTTGCTGCTCTTCATCTGTGACGGTTTGCAGGTCGATGACTTGTAGGCCATAGTTCTGCAAAAACTGACTGTCACCGGTGCGATCATGACCAAAGCGAAAGTCATCGCCTAAAACAAGCGCTTGTACGTTTAAGCGTTTCGCTAATAGGTCGGCAAAAGCAGTAGCTGACAGCGCGCGAAAATCACTATCGAAGCCAGCTACAATTAACGTATCTACTCCAAAATCCGCTAGCAGCGCTTGTTTTTCTGCTAAAGTAGTCAGGCGCGCAGGGGCCTTTTGCGGGGCAAAAAACTCTCTCGGCTGCGGCTCAAATATCATCACCGCTGCGTTCAGGTTTTGCTCATCAGCTAAGGCACGTACCTTTGCCAGCATCGCTTGATGACCTAAATGCACGCCATCAAAATTGCCAATGGTTAGGACGCAAGGCGCTAAGTCAGTCGCTTTAACACTGTCATTAACAATATAAGGCGGTGCAATCAGTTGTTCTAAATAATAGGTATTCATAATTTACAGCTATGATAGGAGCGGTTGAATAAAAGACACAGGTCATGAATCTAAGAGCATAAAAGGCGTCAAGGGCTGCCATTATAAAGTAAAATAGCCAAACTCACACTGCAAACTATAGACCACAACCTATCCTATTAGGAGCGCTATGTTAGACAATGTCACCCGTCGTCACCAGCAGACGACTACCACTTCATTAGCCCCAATTGCACTAAATGATAAGTTTGCTGTAGGGCGCGCTAGTCTCAATGACCTAACGGCTATATTAGATATCTATAATCAAAGTATCGCCGGCAAACAAGCGACCGCTCAATTGGCACCTGTCACTAGTGCTGAGCGTGCCAGTTGGTTCGATGAGCATCTCAATGATCCCAAACGGCCCATTTATGTGGTCACTACAACATCAGCTGACTCGCCAGCGGTTATTGTCGCTTGGGGCAGCTTTAGCGATTTATATGCGCGTACCGCCTACCATATCAGTAGCGAGGTCAGTATTTATCTGCATCGCGATTATCACAGGCAAGGCTTAGGCCGCTTATTGATCGAGTGGATGCTCACTCAAGCGCCAAGTCTCGGCATTCACAATGTCGTGGCGCTAATCTTCGCTCATAATACGCCAAGCTTAACCTTGTTTCGTAAGCTTGGCTTTGAGCAATGGGGCTATATGCCGCAAGTTTGCGATATGCAAGGCTTTATCGCCGATGTAGTCATGCTCGGTATCGCGATTGACAATAATGTCAGTGAAACCGCGATCTAAGCGAAACAATAACTGCAACCAATAGTCGCCAACCGTTGTTTTAGTCGCTAAACCAAACTAGCCCAAAATCTTCCACTGACCGTTGACTTTGCGGAGCTGATACGTCAAAGGCGCAGGCTCGTCTTGGCCTTTGAGCCGCAGCTCACCTGTAATAGTCGCTTTGGTGTTATCAGCATTATATTGAGTATCGGTGATAGTCACACTCTCGACTGTCTGCTGAAACGCGCTTTGGGTATTGGAAAGCTCTTGCTCAAAGTTTGCCATATCGACCTGATAGTAGCCGACGGCATCTTCGACATCACCGTAATATAAAGTGTCTAAGGCTTGTTTGACGGTATCCTCTGGAGTATTGGGCTCAGTAGGGTTAGTGACTAGGCTTGGCTGATCAGGAGCTGTAGTCACAGGAGTAATATTACTGCTTGGCATACTCGTCTCATTCGTGGCATCGCTATCGAGAACGAGCGTATCGTCATCGGTCGCAGCGTCATCTGCCATAATACCATCATCTTTAGCCGCTACAGCTTCTTCCACTGGACCATTGCTATTAGCAACGACTGTCTGTTCGCTATTATCTTCGCTTATTTGTACTTCATTACTGTCATTATTACTACAGCCAGTAAGCAGTAGACTGGCTGTCAATAAACCTGTCGCCAGTACTAGTGGTTTTGATACGAGAGGGGTTGTCATGGTAGACCTCAACATAGGTTAATATAGGGTTTTAGTACATCAATCATTATGACGATTCTGCCTAGTATTGACAAACGCTACTTATGCCAGCGCTGCGCCTCAAGTTAACCGTGCTTAAGCTGATGCGGACGAAACCCAGTTATGAGTAAGACCACACCATAAACCACGGCACCAATTATGCAAATAATCAGTAGCGCTACCAGTCGGCGCCACTGTGCCGAATCCGTTGGAAAGTAGGGCAGCATCAGATAGAGCGCTGCAACCATAGCGCTAGTTGCGATAATAAACTGCGCAAATAGCTTTTTCCAATGGCTATCAAAACGGAAAATACCACGCTTATGTAAGAAGTAATATAGTAAGCCGGCGTTAACAAAAGCCGCCCCCGTCGTTGCTAGGGCAAGGCCACCATGCAAAGGAAGCTCAAAGAAGTAAAAAATACCAATAAACAGCACGCTAAATATCATATTGGCAAACACCGATACAATACCGATTTTGACCGGAGTCTTGACGTCTTGACGAGCAAAAAACGCGGGTGCAAAGATTTTGATCAGCATAAAGCCTAAAATACCGCCGGCCATACTGCGTAGCGCTAGACCGCTCATCTCAGCATCACGCAATAAGAACTCACCGCGTAAAAACAGCGCTTGCATCATCACATCAGAGAGGATAAATAGTGCCGCGGCAGCTGGCAGACCTACTAGGATGATGAGACGCGCCGCCCAGTCGATGGTCTTTTTAAAGGTAACATCGTCCTTTTTGGCTTCACTAGCAGAGAGGCTAGGCAAAATAACCGTGCCAATCGCCACGCCAATCAGTCCTAATGGTAGCTCACTCATACGTTCAGCGGCATACAGCCAAGAGACGGAGCCGCCGATCATTAGCGAGGCAAAGACGGTATTGAGTAATAAATTAATCTGGGTAACCGATACGCCAAAGATAGCGGGCAGCATCAGCTTTAAGATACGCTTGACGCCTTCGTGCCTAAAGTCGACTTTCGGCGCGACCAGCAGCTTTTGTTGCCATAGCTGCGGCAACTGAATCAAGAACTGCAATAACCCTGCGATAGCCACCGCGTAGCCTAAAGCCATGATGGGCGTGTCAAACATCGGCGCAAATATCAAGGCCGCGCCAATCATACAAAGGTTTAATAATACAGGCGCAAAGGCGGGAGCGGCGAAGCGTCCATAACTTTGTAGAATACCGCTAGCAAAAGCGGTCATCGAGATAAATAGAAGATAGGGAAAGGTGAGACGGAGTAAATCAGCAGTGACCGCAAATTTATCGGGCTGATCGGCAAAGCCTGGCGCAAATAAGGTCACCACCCAAGGCGCTAATAAAATCACCACTACTGTCAACATCGACAAAATCAGCAGCAAAGCCCCAGAGGTGCGACTGACCAATAGTTGTACTTGTTGCAGATTGTACTTCTCTTTATACTCAGAAAGCACTGGCACAAAAGCTTGGCTAAAAGCGCCTTCAGCGAATAGACGTCGCAGAAAATTTGGAATTTTGAACGCCACCAAAAACGCATCCATTAAGCCGCCGGCACCAAACACGCCTAGCAGCACTATGTCACGTACTAAACCCAAAACCCGTGATAGCATGGTCATGCTGCTGACGACCATTGTGGAGCGGAACAAGCGACTTTTTGCCATGAGAACCTTTTTTGTTTGCTGATGAATATAAGAAGGTCAAAAATTGACGGATTATAGCATTTTAAGACGCTTGATAAATGGATTGACTGTAAAATCTAGTCTATTATCAAAGCATTATTACTCATCGAGCTTGTTGGCTATCATTGAGCGCAGTCGTGCCCAGTCAAAATAGTCACCCGGATCGGTTTTACGACCTGGAGCGATATCGCTGTGTCCTGTTAAGTGCCGGCGGGTTTTGGGATAAGCTTTGTATAGCGCCGTGATGACTGCGCTTAAGACCTGATACTGAATATCGGTAAAAGCAATAAAGTCTGAGCCTTCAAGCTCAATGCCGATGCTATAGTCGTTACACTCAGGACGGCCTAAGTAGCTTGACCTGCCGGCATGCCAGGCACGCTCATTGAAGTTGACAAACTGAGTGATAGCGCCATCGCGCTCAATAAACAGATGCGCCGATACTTCAGCGCCTTTGATCGTTTGAAAGTAGGGGTGGGCATCCCAGTCGAGGGTATTGGTAAATAGTGCTTTGACATAATGTAGGCCATTGCTGTCAGTCTGAGCAAACTCATTGGGCGGCAAGCTAATATTATGAATGACAATCGTATCGATATAAGGACTTGGAGCACTATCACTGCTATGAGGTTGAGTAGGTCGGTCATTTTTATTGGGCGAGCTCAGCCATGCGGCAGAGGATAATTGACCATTAGCAATAGTCATCGGCGTGGTGGACATAGTAGTCTCTGTTATAATGAGAAAAGGATATAAAAAATCGACGATAAAGTCAGCTCATAAAGAGCCATTTGATTATAAAAATTTATGGTTAATAGTCAATTCAAGATGACATATCATACACGCTAGCTAAACGAAAGATAAGCGCACGCTTATCATCAGCAAACATTGATAACTGGTTATAAAGCGTTAATAAAGCAAAATACGAGAGACTAATCCATGTCTATAAATCATAATGTTAAAGCTAGTGTGAAAGCGGCAGCTTATCATTCAAGATATCTAACCAAGACAGCTCGCCTGCCGCTTGCTGTTGTTGGGGTGTTATTGAACGCGCAAGTATCCGCTTTTCTACCGACACCATCGTCAGTGGTCGAGGGTGACGCACTATTAGCGGACGCCGCGAGCGCGGATAATATGATTGCTGCAGCTAAAGCAGCATCTACGCTCACATCACGCTCAGTCGCAGTGACCAGTGTTCGCCCTAGCGCTACTCTTAGCTTAGTAACTAAAGCCGCCAACACTGCTAGCACTAACAGCTTAGTGGCTGATAAACAAAATAAAAGCGCAAACCTAGCAGCAGAGCAATTATTAACAACTTGGCGTCAGCAAGCCGCTACGCAAAATTTGGCTCAGCATAAAAGCTGGCGCCGGCTGCTTTATTTTCTTGATGATAAAAAGGGACTGTTTACTAAGGCCAAAAACCAAAGCACTATCAATGATCCTACGTTTTTTTTAACTGCTAATGGTAATAAAGACTCAGCCGCTGAGCTTGACGCGACGCTTGTCGCCTTAGCGAAGCAAATCACTATGCCAAACCGCGCCGACGCTACGAATGACTCGGTTATATGCCGCTTTCCGGCGCGCGTAAACTGGCTAGCTGAGCAGTTAGATATCGATAAGTCGTCTCTACAGGCCGACTGTCCAGAGCTAAAAGAGTGGATGGCGATGCTGGCGCCTGAGCAGTTATCTATTATGTTTGCCGAAGAGTATTTGGATAATCCCATCTCAGCTTTTGCTCATACGCTACTGCGTATCGACTCCAAAGCGAGCGCCGCTGACTTTACCCAAATCAATCACGCTTATGCCTTGAATGATACTGTCGATGGCGATCCCGATGATCCTTTTGTGCTTTATGCTATCAAATCGATCAGTGGCGGTTATGATAATCGTATTGAGATTGACCCCTATCCTGAGAAGCTTGCTAAGTATCTCAAAGACGATGAGCGTGATACTTGGACTTATCGGCTGGATTTGACGCCAGCGGAAGTACAGCAAATCATCGCCCATGTTTGGGAGACCAAAGATTTAGAGATCCCTTATTATTTTACCACTGACAACTGTGCTTCTGAGATACTGCGCCTGATTGACGTGGTGCGTCCGCAGCAAAGCCTCTTAGCTCAGCTGCCTTACGTGGTCGTGCCTTCTGATGTGATCAAGCTGCTTAATGATGAAAGCCTGCTAGCTAGTCGTCGTTATACCCCAGCAGATAGTAGCGTTAGGCAAGCGCAGCTTAATCAGGCCAAACGTTCGGCCAAACTTGGCTACACAACGCTTAGTAAAGATGAGATTAATAGTATTAAGTCAGAGACGGTCAATTCAGCATCCAGTATGTCAGCCGACGAGCAAACGCTATCGATGTTGCCGATTGCTACAGCGGATAACGACCCGATAGATCGTCATCGGCTGCAGCGCACTCATATCGGCACCGGTCAACGCGGCGATAATAATTATATCGAGATCGGCATGCGTGCAGGCTTTCACGATACTCTTGATCGGCCAAGCGGCTATCCGCAGTTTTTTGATTTAGAAGGGCTTAAAGCTTCGCTACGGATATATGATACTGAAGACGACAATGTCAATAATGACCGAATTGAACTGCAGAATTTTACTTTGTTTCGGGGGCGCTCATTTAATCCGGACAATGCTGCCAAAAAAGGTCAGACCTGGGGCGCTAGCATAGAGGCCACGCAAATCAACGACGGCTCGCAGCAAGATGGCGCGGCGCATTTAGTTGGTAGTGCTACTTTTGAGTACGGTAAGTCCTGGGTATTTGGGCAGCCGCCTGCTGTAGATGCTGACAGCGGCAAGCTGACAGGGGAGATGCCGCAGCAGTTATGCTATACCTTAGCAACCGGAGCGCTACAAGGTGGCCGCGGTATCAATAAGGGTTATCGTGTTGGCGCTGGTGTCAATGCGGGCTGTCGTTACCAGATTAACAATCGCTTACGCGCGCAGGCTGAACTGCAATTACCATATTGGTATCATGGCAGCGATAGCGCTGAGGTACGCGGTCACTATTGGCAGCCGATCAGCACTATCGGCATGCATTATGATATCGACAAAAACCAAGCGCTACGTATAAAGGCCAGCTACGATTGGCAAGACCGCGTTGAAGATAATGACGATATCCAACTGTCTTATATGCGCTATTTTTAAGTGCTGTCAGCAATAGTAGTGGCAAGAAACTATGCCAAAAAAAACTATGCCAAAAAAAGGAGACGCTATGAGTACGCAAAATTTGCTGGTTATTGGTCAAGGTGATATCGGTCTACCCGTCACCAATCAACTTGCTACAGACGGCGTATCTGTAACAGGCCTTGCTCGCAGTAAGCGCGAGCATTATGATTTGCATGATCGTGCTCAGTTTATGCAAGCCGATGCTTTGCACTTGACGAGCGATCAGCTACAAACGTTTGGCGCGATCGCCATTATTGTCACTCCTGATGAGTATTCCGCCAGCGGCTATAGCGCCAGTTATTTAGCCATTTGTAAGCATTTAGCGTCTTTAGCTGATAAGTTACCTCAGCTTAAGCGTGTAGTTTTTATCTCTTCAACAGGCGTTTATGGACAAGATAATGGCGAGTGGATTGATGAGCATACCGCGCCTATAGAGCCTGAGCGTGAGGCCTCCAAGATAATCTTGCAAGCAGAGCGAGCACTACAGCAAGGATTTAATGATAAAGCTATCATTATTCGCCCAAGCGGTATCTATGGCCGCAAGCGCCTGATGCGCGTGCGAAAATCGCGCGAATTAAACAAAGAGGCCATTGCCGCTGAGCATTGGAGCAATCGCATTATGGATCGCGATTTGGTGACGATTATTGCTAAAGTGCTAACCTTAGAGACCACAGATACCGAGCAAGCAAAGCTATTAAAGCCGCTTTATATCGCAACTGATTATCTACCTGTGACCACACTTGAGCTTGATGCGTGGCTTAGTAACAAGTTAGGCGCAGCCGCTGCTAAGAGGGATGATAATAAAAGACTAACTACCGGTAAGCGCTTGCACAGCAATATTCCGTTAACTTGGCTCAGCTATCCTGATTGGCAAACTGGTTATAATGATATTTTGCAACATCTACAAGAGTAATTTTTCATCTATTCAACTTCAATGTAACTCAACTGTTTGGAGCCGCTATGACCCAGCCATTTACTTCTGATACTCGTTTACCGAATGCTTTGATTAGTGGGGCACAAGGTAAGCTTGCAGATAGTAATGCTGAGGCCGCGCAGACCGCAAGCTGCGAGCAGCCAGCTATCGTCCATCCTAACTTTGACCCTAAGCAGACACCACTTGATCCCGCCCGTCCATTGAGCGATATTCCAGAGCCTGCACGAAGAGTCAATGGCCAGCTGCACAGGTTTTATGGTAAGTCAGCGCATTTTCGCGCGCCAAAAACGCAGTCATTATCTAAGTGGCAATTGATGGCCTCAAAACCGTTTGCAGAGCATTTATCGCTACTCAGCGCAGCTAAGCTGATAGAACTGCCGGACAGCTTTTATCGCCGTTATCCTAAGCAGGGCTGTTATCCTAAGCAAAATAGTGATCAAGCCGTATCACCATCATCGGCTAACCGTTTACTGTCGCCCCTAGATGAGATGGTTTTGCTGGATATGGCAGATATTCAAGACGCTATTACTCATTATCCCAAGCTTAGTCGTTATGGGTTTTTAGCAGAGCACTCATTTTCAAATGAGGGTTTAAATACAGCTTCAAAACCTGCTGCTTCACTACGCACCTTGGTCAAGCGTTATAATCCTGATGAGCTGCTTAGCAGTTTATATGCCGATGACTGGCAAGTGATTTTGCAGCCACAAGATTTTGAATTGGGTGAGGGCAGCTTAGCAACAGACATTATGGCCTGTAGTGTGGCGGTGCACGCTCTAAAACAATGCGCAACTCGTAAAAGTATCAATAAAAGCTATAGCGCTGAGCAAATTTGTCACTATGTGCGCAGCTATTTGTTAAGCCAGCTTTATCATGCGCCGGCTAGCCGTTATCATTATCGGCAGATCCGCTTATTTGCCGGTCATATTATTGTCGCCGCGCATTATTTAGGCTGGGAAATCCAAGTCAGTCACGATGGCCAAGCGCATTTTAATATCTCATCGCGCTGTGGTCTGTTGACTCGCTATGCCAATATGAACGACTATATGATTAACGGCTGGTCAAGCTAGCTTTATCTACCGACTTACCGTTGACTACTTTTTTATTATATTTAACGATTATCTATTAAGCAGTTATTACTAATTATCTAACACTAAAACAGGAATGCTCATGCCCGTTGCCAACGCCCCTGCACAACATACTACGCAAGCCTCTTTTTCAGCCCAGCAGTTTATCGAACTAGCCCTCGAGAACAAAGTGCTAAAATTTGGCGAATTTGTGCTCAAATCAGGACGAATTAGTCCTTATTTTTTTAATGCTGGATTGCTAGCATCAGGTGAGATGTTGTCATTATTGGCTCGAGGGTATGCTGATGCTTTGGTTGAGCAAATGGCGACACATAACACAGACAGTAGTGACACAGATAACGGCGATAACAGGTTAGTTATTTTCGGCGCCGCTTATAAAGGCATTCCGTTTGTGGCTGCGACTGCTCAGGCTTTATGGCTGCATCATGGTATCAACGCAGATTGGGGTTATAATCGCAAAGAGGTCAAAACGCATGGCGAGGGCGGCAATCTAGTCGGCGCTGAGGTACAAGGTAAAGCCGTTTGGATCCTCGATGACGTGATTACTGCCGGCACGGCAATGCGAGAAGTAGTAGAGATTTTGCAGCAGGCAGGCGCTAGCGTTGCTGGTATCCTTGTCGCGCTAGACCGTAAAGAAAAAGGCCAAAACGAGCAGTCCGCTATTCAAGAGTTGGCAGCCAATTTACAAGTGCCGGTACGCGCTTTAGTCGATATTGATGACTTGATCGGTTATCTGGCTGATGACCATGGCACCCAAAACAGCCAACATAAAGATGCGACCCAACTTGCAAAAATGCAGCATTATCGCGAGCAGTATGGCGTTTAGCGTTTGCGCTTAAACACCTATCTAAACAATAACAAAAATAGTGAGCCCTATTATGAGTAACGACAAGCAAAAAGCGGACAAACCCTTAAATATACTGGTCATCATGGATCCTATTGAGCGAGTCAATTATAAAAAAGATACCAGCCTTGCAATGATGTGGGCGGCGCAAGATCGCGGCCATACGTTAGGCTATTGTCAGGTTCACGACTTATGGCTAGACCGAGGTCAGCTGATGATAGATTCGCAGCCCGTCACGGTATACCGCGACCCCGAGAATTTTTATAGTCTAGGCGAGAAGACGACGGCTACGGTTAAGGATTATGATGTTATCTTGATGCGTAAAGATCCACCCTTCGATATGCGCTTTATTTATGCCACCTATATGCTCGATCACGCCAAAGCGGCTGGCGTGCTAGTCGTCAACGACCCGCAAGCGATTCGCGATTGTAACGAAAAGCTATTTGCCACTTGGTTTAGCGAATATATGAGCCCGACGATTGTCAGCAGCAAACAAGCTCATATTCGTAAGTTTATCGCAGAGCAGCAAGACGTCATCGTCAAGCCGCTAGACGGTATGGGTGGCACTGGTATCTTCCGTTTGACCGCTGATAGCGCTAATATTGGCGTTACTTTAGAGATACTAACAGAGCTTGAGACCCTACCTATCATGGCGCAGCGCTATTTACCAGAAATTAAGGAAGGCGATAAGCGCGTACTGATCGTTGATGGTGAAGTGGTCGATTACTGCTTAGCGCGCATCCCGGTCAAAGGGGAGACTCGCGGTAATCTAGCCGCTGGCGGTAGCGGTGTAGCAATGCCATTGACCGACACCGAGCGCGAAGTGGCGCTAGCAGTTGCGCCTATCGTCAAACAAAAAGGGCTGATGTTTGTGGGCTTAGATTTGATCGGCGGCCGTATCACCGAGATTAATGTCACAAGCCCGACTTGTGTACGCGAAATCGATGATCAATGCGGCACCGATATCGGTACTGATTTCATCATCGCGGTAGAACAAAAAGTAATAGCATAAATTATAAGTGCTTAAAGTAAGCTGTTTTAGTGATAAAAAGTACTATATATGAGCGCGCGATTTCCTCTATACTAGGCAAATTTTAGTCAGCTGCTGTTGTAGCTTTATAGATATTACCAAAATAGATAGGCAGGCGTGCATGAAGACTCCGCATATATTAATGATGGCTGCTGGTACTGGCGGCCATGTGTTTCCAGCGCTCGCCGTAAGCGAAGAGTTGGCTCAGCGCGGCGCCGTTATCCACTGGTTAGGTACGCCAAATGGTATGGAAAATGGTTTGGTTAAGCCGCTTAACTATCCGTTCCATGCTATTGATATGCAAGGACTGCGCGGCAAAGGCATCGGCCGCTTATTAAAATTACCAGTGACTCTACTATCCGCGACGATGGCGGCGATGAAAGTCATTCGTGGCAATCAGATCGATATGGTCGTAGGCTTTGGCGGTTACGTGACTGCTCCTGGTGGTATTGCCGCGCGTATGACCGGCACACCGCTTATTATCCATGAGCAAAATGCTATCGCTGGTATGAGCAACCGTTATTTGGCCAAGATGGCGAATAAGGTGTTGCAAGCTTTTGAGGATACTTTTGCGCACAGTCAAACCAGCCCCAAGCTGGAGACGGTGGGCAATCCGGTACGTAATACCATCACGGGAGTGGCAGCTCCTACTGAGCGTTATGATATTCATGATGATTCGCCGTTGCGCCTGTTAGTCGTTGGCGGCTCTTTGGGCGCGCAAGTGCTCAATGATAATGTCCCTAAAGCCCTAGCTCTGATAGACAAGCCTTTTGCGGTGCGCCATCAATGTGGTCGTAATAATGAGTCAGCCACTCAAGCAGCATACGACAATGAGGATTTGAGCCGTCATAGTACGCAAGTTCAGCCGTTTATCGATAATATGGCCGCCGCTTACAATTGGGCGGATGTGATTGTTTGCCGCGCAGGCGCGCTTACGGTGACTGAGATTCAAAACGTTGGTATCCCTGCCATATTTGTACCGCTACCACATGCTGTCGATGATCATCAGACTGCCAATGCACGCACGCTAACCGAGCATGGCGCTGCTATTTTATTGCCGCAGTCTGAGCTGACGCCTGAGCGCTTGCGTGCGGAGCTGGCATTGCTTGACCGAGCTAAATGTTTAGAGATGGCAGAAAAAGGTCATGCGCTTGCCAACCGCAGTGCTACTGAGCAAGTTGCTGATATTATTTGGCAGTCGTTGTAAGTCTGCCAGCCTTCTGACCTGTTTTCATTACAGACTTTTAGCCGTTTTAGTCTTCTAAAATATTTATATCTACTTTTTCTATTGAGAACCTTTTATGTCTACCTCTACTAAAGCTCTGCCGAAACGCCTGATTGAGATTCCAGAGATGCGCCGTATTCAGCATCTACATTTTGTTGGTATTGGCGGCTCAGGGATGTGCGGTATCGCTGAGGTGATGCATAATCAAGGCTATCAAGTCAGCGGTTCTGACATCAACGACAGTCTAGTGACTCAGCGTTTACAGAGTATTGGTATCGAGATATTTATCGGTCATGACTCAAAAAACATCTCTAATACCGATGTGGTCGTGGTGTCATCCGCGATTGACCGTAGCAACCCTGAGATTAAGGCGGCGCTAAAAGCCCGTCTGCCAGTGGTCCGCCGCGCTGATATGCTTGGTGAGCTGATGCGCTATCGTCATGGTATCGCGGTCGCAGGCGCGCATGGTAAGACTACAACGACTAGTTTGCTGACGATGATGATGGCTGAGGCGCAGCTAGATCCTACTTATGTGATCGGCGGTAAGCTCAACGCGTCAGGCAAGAACGCCGCGCTTGGCAGCAGTCGTTTCTTGATTGCTGAAGCTGACGAATCGGATGCGTCGTTTTTGACCCTGCATCCGATGTCGGCTATCGTCACCAATATCGATCAAGATCATATGGAGACTTACGAGAATAGCTTCGATAAACTCAAAGCCGCCTACATTCAGTTTTTACAGAACATGCCTTTTTATGGCTTAGCGGTCGTTTGCGGTGATGATGCTGAGTTATATGCCATGATAGATGATATTAGCCGCCCAGTACTGACTTTTGGACTTGAACCTTTTAACGATGTACAAGCGATCGATGTGGTAGCGCAAGGCACTAAGACCCACTTTACCGTATTGCGCCGCGACCATGAGCCGCTGCGTTTAACCCTTAATATCCCAGGAATTCATAACGTCTATAATGCGCTTGCTGCCATTACGATGGCCACTGATGAAGGCGTGGATGATGACGCTATCAAACGTGCCCTACAGAAGTTCGCTGGCGTCGGCCGTCGTTTTGAACAGCATGAAGCAGTCACCCTTGATGATGGCGATGTGTTATTAATTGACGATTATGGTCATCATCCCAAAGAAGTCGATGCCACGATCAAAGCCGCTCGCCAAAGCTTTCCTGAGCGCCGTTTGGTAATGATGTTCCAGCCGCATCGTTATAGCCGTACTCGCGACTGTTTCGATGATTTTGTGGAAGTGCTCTCTGCTGTCGATGAGCTACTATTATTAGAGGTGTACTCTGCAGGCGAGAACCATATCAATGGCGCAGACACCAAGTCGCTAGCTCGTAGTATTCGTCTGCGCGGTGAAGTGGAACCGACCATCGTTGACAAAAACAATATCGCGCCAGTGATGCAGCGTTTGTTAAAAGCCAACGATATGCTGATCACCCAAGGCGCAGGTAATGTTGGGCAGATTGCGGTTGAATTGGCTGCGAATCAATTGTACTTAAAATAGCTTCTGGAAGAGTTTGCTCTACCGTTATAGAGCGCCTCGCTTAGCCGTCAAAAGAACGTTAGGAA
Source organism: Psychrobacter sp. TB15 (assembly GCF_000511655.1). Taxonomy (NCBI): domain Bacteria; kingdom Pseudomonadati; phylum Pseudomonadota; class Gammaproteobacteria; order Moraxellales; family Moraxellaceae; genus Psychrobacter; species Psychrobacter sp. TB15. Next base: position 80,995 of record NZ_AYXN01000015.1, on the reverse strand, counting down.
TTCATATATGAACCGTCAAAACAACCAAAGCCTCAGCCAAGACAGCAACGAGCACAGACAACAAGACAATATAGAAAACCCAGAGTCGGCACTAGCAGCCGCTCAGAGCGAGCAAGAGAGCGATGATAAGCCAGCGTTGGGTAATGGAAGAGTCAATAATGACGAAGCTTCCAGCAAGGATTCACAAGTCAAAGACGCCAGTGTGTTTGGTAAAGTTGCAGTGGTATATGGCGGCAACAGTAATGAGCGCACGGTTTCTTTAGATAGCGGTGCTGCAGTACTACAAGCGCTACAGAATCAAGGCGTTGATGCCGAGCATTTTGATCCAAAAGATCAAGATATCACTGAGCTGCGTGCTTATGACCGTGTGTTTAATGTGCTGCATGGTCGCGGCGGTGAAGATGGGCTCTTGCAAGGTGTATTGCAGTGGTTAGATATCCCGCAAACAGGTTCTGGCGTATTGGCCTCTGCGCTGGGTATGGACAAGGTGCGTACTAAGCAGCTGTGGCAAGGCTGTGGTCTGTCGACAGCGCCGTTTTCATTACTGACTGCGGATACCGACTGGCAGCAAGTGGTCAATATGCTCGGTCTGCCTTTGATTATAAAGCCAGTGCACGAAGGCTCTAGCATCGGCATGACGAAGGTCAATCATTTAGATGAGTTACCAGCAGCCTATGCTACTGCGGTACAATGCGGCGATGCGGTGATGGCTGAGCGCTGGATTACCGGCCGCGAATTCACTATCGTAATCATCGATGATGAAGCTTATCCGGTCATTCGCTTAGAGCCTGCTGATATTAGCAATTTTTATGATTTTGAAGCCAAGTACAATCGCAACGATACCAGCTACTATATCCCTTGCGGTTTAAGTGCTCATGATGAACAGCACTTACAAGAGCTAAGCTTAGCCGCTTTTCGAGCGTTAGATGCCAAAGGTTGGGGGCGTATCGACGCCATGCAAGATAATAATGGCAGTTTTTGGTTACTTGAGATCAATACGGTGCCAGGTATGACCAGTCATAGTTTAGTGCCTATGGCCGCCCAAGCGCGCGGTATGGATTTTGAGAGCTTATGCTGGCACATTTTGTCGCAGACATTGTAGGGGGTTGGGTTCTAGGTAATCTAAGCGAATCAGGGGCGATAACGTGGTCTAAGCTTGCTATAGCATAGCTTAGTGTAAACTTGTGTAAATTCAACACTCACAACTCGGGTTAGGCTATTGTTTCACTAGAAAATACGTTAATATTGCAGTGATTGTGTTGTTTTTGCTAGGATTGTCGGATTTTAACCTTAGTAGTACTCAATCACGTAGCCAATAACTGTGCTTTTATAAACCACGTTAAAATAACTTTATAAATGAACGGTCTATTGACACATGTTGCCCCAGTAGCTAGTAAAATTAAATGCATATTAAGTGTAAAATCAATCAAGTATATGGACGGATGCAATTATGGCTCAAACTGTCGATGATGTGGCTGAGCTCATGGATAGTAAAGCGGATCGTCCAAAAAGAAGTTTACCACTTCCAAATTCGGCTAAATACTTTTTTACAGCTATTGTCGTTGCGCTATTATTATTGATATTAGCGATGGGCGCTAAGGCTCTACGTGATGCACCGCCTGCTACCATACAAGTCAGCTCACAAGGTCTGAGTCCGGTCCAGTATCAAAGCTTACAGCAAACGATGAGTCGGCAAACCGTTAGTAGCTTTTTTACCAATGATTTGCAGTCCCTACGTGATATTGCCATGAGACTTGCTTGGGTCGATCAGGTCAGTGTGACTCGTGATTGGCAACGCGGAATTGTAATTACCGCGCTACCAAAGCAAGCGATCGCTAATTTTGGTACTGAGCGACTAGTAGATGCTAAAGGCGAGGTGTTTGTCCCTGTTGATAATAACGACTTGCGCCAACCTCAGTTCGCAACTTTACAAGGCGATATCGAGCAAGCACCGGTCATCATGCAGCAAATGCAGCAGATTAACGACTGGTATGCGCCGCTTGAGATGCAAGTTGAAGATATTATTTTGACCCCGCGTATGACTTGGTTGGTGCGTTTTGATACTGGTCTACGAGTGATTGTAGATAATGAAAACACTGCTCAGAAATTACTGAGCCTAAGCCAGTTATTAGCCGCGCAACTGCACGACCGCCGTGATGAGATGCAGTCGGTAGATTTACGCTACAAGAACGGCTTCACTATAGCGTGGAATGTGAGACAAGAGTCTGATACAGCTAGTACCGATAGCGCTGCGAATCTTTAGCTTATATTTTATTCATCTTTGTGAAAAGGATCTTTACTTTAGAGACATCTAAAGGATAATTTAACGAAACTCGTTAGATAGATTGCTTCGCAAGTACTTTTTAATAATTAATGGGGATGTGCAATCGTTCCCTGATTAGCGATAATTTGTCTGGTAACATGAAAAATACTGAAAACCTCGTTGTTGTCCATCTAAGCGCCACTGCAGTTTATGCTGTGATTGGCAGTGTTGTCTCTGCAAAAGACATCCGTATCATGGGTATCGGCCAAGTCAAAAACAACGACTTCTATCAAGGTCGAATCAAGCATCGCGAACGTCTACAAGGTGCGATAAAGCAAGCCATTCAAGAAGCAGAAGATACCGCAAACTGCCGTGTGCATAGCGTTTGGCTGACTTTAGCGACTCCTGAGCTACTCAGTAAAAACAGTACCGGACAGGTCGATGTTGAAGAGGATGTGGTACTGGCCAAAGACATGGTACAAGCCTTGTCCAACGCAAAAGCTAAAGACCTGCCTTCTGATTATTATCTCATGCACTGCTGTCAGCAAGGTATCTATATCGACGATATGGACTCTATGGTCGATGATGCTATTGAGATGGTTGCCAAAAACATCACCGTGCTTTATCACATGATGATGATGCCAGTGGCCAGTCGCCAAAACATCCAAAAACTACTGCAAAGCTGTGATGTCGGTATCGACCATATCGTCTTTGACGCCGTTACTAGTGCCGAGTACAGTTTGATGAGTGAGGAGCGTCAGCAGGGCGTCTGCTTGGTCAATATTGGCGCAAGTACCACGAGTATTTGCGTCTATAAAGAAAACAAGCTTATCTTTACTCATTGTATCGCGAGCGGCAGTCATGAAGTCACTATGGATATCTCAGCCGATGTAGGCATCTCAATGATAGAAGCTGAGAGACTCAAGAAGTCTCATGGTACTGTCGATACCAATAGCATAGACCCTAGCGCCTTCTTTTTGTTTAAGCCCCAAGGTTCAAATGATGAGATCAATATCGGTATTTATAATTTAGCCCGTATTATTGAGGCGCGATTTATTCAGATATTTACCGAAGTGGCGCGCCAGCTCCATGAGGCGGATTTGATAGGTTTTATTGATCGCGGTATCGTCCTGACAGGCGGCGGCAGTACGATTAAAGGTATGGTGCCATTTGCCAAAAAATTATTGAAAATGCCAGTCGTCATGAGTAATACTCATCCGGCAATCAGTGCTTTTAACCATTTTGACAATGAAGATACCTTTAAACAGCTCAATGCTCAGATTAACGATCGCGCTTATCATACAGCTTTTGGCGCTTTGTTATATAGTCAGAGCGAGCAGTTTCGTCATAGCGAACAAAGCGAGCCTGAAGCTATTCAAGAGAGCCGAGTAAAAGGCACCTTTCAAAGAGTTGGTCAGCGTTTTACTAACATCTTCAAAAAAATACTATGATAGTTGAAAAAGATAGTTTGAAAACGAAACTAAGCTATACTTATTTTATTTAAATACATTTATATATAGTCCGTCGATATGACAGAACCTGCCTGCACTATGACGTGTCGACCCTTACGCTATTTGCAACTGGAGAACCCTTTTTATGTCAAAATATACCATGCCAGATGATAGTCAAGTTCAAGATAACGGCCAAGCGCGCTTCACCGTATTTGGGGTAGGCGGCGGCGGCGGTAATGCGGTAGAGCACATGGTACAGCAAGGTATCAGGGGCGTCACTTTTGTCTGCGCTAATACGGATAGACAAGCGCTAGATCGTCTAACCGCTCCTAATAAGCTACAGCTAGGCGCTAAGACCAATCGAGGTCTAGGCGCTGGCGCTAACCCAGAAATCGGTCGTGAAGCTGCAGAAAGCGAAGAAGAAGCGATCCGCGAGATGCTAGACAACTCTGACATGGTCTTTATTACAGCGGGTATGGGCGGTGGTACCGGCACAGGCGCCGCTCCAGTCGTCGCTCGTATCGCCAAAGAGCTAGAAGTACTGACTGTCGCTGTGGTCACAACGCCTTTTAAATTTGAAGGCGGTAAACGCATCAAAGCGGCTAAAGCAGGTATTGAGCAGCTGACGAACTTTGTGGACTCTATCATTACTATTCCTAATGATAAGCTGATGAGCATCTACGGTAATATCTCCATGCAAGACGCCTTCAAAAAGGCCGATGATGTTTTATTGCATGCTGTACAAGGCATCGCTGAAACTATCGCGCGTGAAGGGCTTATCAATATTGACTTCAATGATATTCGTACCGCAATGACTGCTAAAGGTCATGCGATGATGGGTATTGGCCGTGCTAGCGGTGACGACCGCGCGCGTCAAGCGACTGAAAAGGCAATCAAATCACCACTGCTTGACGATCTGCGTTTAGAAAACGCGAAAGGCTTGCTAGTTAACGTTATCTCTTCTGAGTCGCTATCTTTAGACGAGTTTAGCCAAATCAGTGAAATCGTTGAAGGCATCACTGATAATGACGACGCCAATATCTTTTATGGTTCAGTCATCGATGAGAAGATGGGTGATGACTTACATGTTACCGTTATCGCAACTGGTCTGACTTTGAATGAGGATATCCCTGAAGTACCAGTGCCTTCGGTGACCAGCACGCAATCAGTAGATCCGAGTACCCATACGAGCGCTCTAAACAGTCAAAAGCAGACTCAAGCACAGCAGTATCAAGACTCTACGCCGCGTACAGCACCGCAAGAGCAGCCACAGACTAAGACCAACAGTATCCAAGATTATCTAAAGCGCCAGCAGAATAAATAACGTTTTAGTCATTGGTTTGTTCAGGCCAATAAAGAAGAACCAGCGTTGAGACGCTGGTTTTTTTTGCTTAATAAGTAGCTAATAGCATGAATAGATTACAAAATTATATTTTATTATTAAGGGAAAACGTTAAAAAGTTGTTATGAATAGGTAGAATTATTGAATAAAAATAAGGGTTTAGATCAGGTGGGTCACTACCAGCGATAAAGCTGCAGCCCTTGACTGGCGTGCTCTCAGCCATATTTTGATGAATAAATATAGCTAAAATAGTAGTGACAATAAGTATTATCAATGGCTTAAATATGCAAATTAGTATTTTTTGGCTATAGCGAATTAAGGGGTACTAATGGTACACTAGGGCAATTGTAACAAAATATGTGGGATTACAGCCATGAATCAGAGAACTATAAAAACAGCTTTAGCGGTCACTGGTACCGGTTTACATAGTGGTCAGCCTGTGGATCTTGAGTTTCATCCACAGCCTGTTGATACCGGTGTTGTTTTTGAGCGTTCCGATATACTAGGCTCAGCACCGATTCCAGCTAGTGCCTTTTTGGTGCAAGATACCATGATGTCATCTAACTTAGTATTTGGCGGTACGCGCGTCGGTACGGTTGAGCATCTACTAAGCGCTATTGCTGGCCTTGGTGTCGATAATCTACTGATACGAGTCTCTGCAAGCGAGATTCCTATTATGGATGGTAGCGCGGCGCCTTTTGTGGGCTTATTACTACAAGCAGGCTTTGAAGAGCAAGAAGCGCCTAAGAAGTTCTTGCGGGTGGTCAGACCAGTACGAATCAAAGTCGATGACAAATGGGCTGAACTGCGTCCTTACAATGGCTTTGAGATGAACTTTGAGATTGACTTTGAGCATCCAGCCTTTGATAAGGATTTCCAGCATGCTCAGTTCCACCTTTCCACTCATAACTTTATCGAGCAGTTAAGCGAAGCGCGTACCTTTGGTTTTATGAAAGATATAGAAGTCCTGCGCAAGAACAATCTTGCTTTAGGTGGCAGTATGGACAATGCTATCGTCATTGATGAGGCAAGAGTGTTGAATGCTGAAGGCTTACGCTTCAATGATGAGTTCGTTCGTCACAAGATTTTGGATGCATTAGGCGACTTATATCTTATCGGTTATCCTATTTTGGGCCGTTTTAGTGCGTACAAGTCAGGTCATGCACTCAATAACTTATTGGTTCGCGAAATACTATCTGACCCAAAAAACTTTGAAATTGTAACATTTGATGACAATGTAACTTGTCCTATCGAATATTTGCCACTCTCTGGGCTAGTCGTTGAAGGATAAATACACGAATATACAGGATGTATCGCAACATTTACGCAATATTACATAGTTTACGAAATAACACATTCATAATTTTGAATATATTTAGTCGTTAAAACCGAATAAAATCGCTGAAAGTTAGGTAATACAAAAGCTAACAGCTATCAAAAAACGTACGATGATAATGTCAAATCAAAGACAATCTTCATCATACGTTTTTTTTTGTGCAAAATTTTTTGGATAACGAATTAATAGCGACTAATTTTTAATATGTTATTTACATAACTTTACAATGTAATCTGCAAATTTTTAGTCATTTATTAGCCGCAAAAGTGCTTTTTGCAGCTTTTTATCCGTGGTGACATGCTCAGCTGCCTGTGATATAGTCCGCTTTGTGTTTTGGCTAAGGGCCTGATGCACATTGGTTTTATTGGATTTTGAGACCGCTAGTTGTTCTGAAACTTTAGAATCATGAGCGGCAGTATGAGCTACCACGACGCTGATTTGCTTGAGTTGTTGAAATGTAATTGACTGCTCTGTTAACACTGATAAGTAAGCATTTTGTAAATAGCGAATGTGATTAGCCGCAGTTACTGAACCTACACTGAGTGTGAGTTGCTCATCGTTCAGACCGACAACCCAGCAGGTATTAAGAATCTCTTCTGGTAGACAATCTGCCAATAGTTTTTTTATCTCAGTGGTTGCTTGCGTAAAAACACGCATATTATCGCTCAAGCTTCGAGGTAGTGCGCTACCAGCAAATGCTTGATGATCGATAAGTTGGGCAAGTCGATTAGGCTGTTTTTTTGACATCGTGTTGCTCATTGCAAGATATAAGGTTAAAGCGGACAATCTACGAGGCGAATGACAAAACTAGTAATGATGCTAGTGTCGGGCGCTTAAGACTAGAGTGTTAGCTGCTATACCTAGGATTTTATCATGATTGTTTAATGGCTATATCCTTTAAATGAATTGATGCTTCGTTATGGATGACGAGCGCTCTTGTATTAACTATAGGTAGTAAATTTATGAAACAAGCTTTATTAATTTTGTCAGTACTAGGAATGGGCATAGCACAAACAAGTGGTGCTGCCGAAACGACCTTTCAATCAAATAATACCTTGACTCATACCATCACAAATATCACGGCTGCTTCGAACTACGGTTCTAGCCAGAATATTTATAGCACCAACAGTGGCGCTCGCGTTTATAGCAATGACGAAATCAGTCAAGCTATTGATAACCTAAGCGAGCACGCCAAGCAAAAAGAATATCAGTTAGCATCACTAACTAGCCGTTTAGCGTACGAGCGCGAACAGCAAATCCGCAGTAGTATCCCAGATAGCAATTCAGCGCCAGCTCGCGCTGCAGCGCGTGCAGCAAGAGCAGCGCACGCTAGAAGTACAGGCTACTGTGCCCGTTATGTGCGTAAAGCGCTACAGTCTGCCGGTTACGAGTTTACTCCAAACCCATCTGCTTATCAGTATGCGACGCGTGGCACGCTTGCTCAAGCAGGCTTTACCAAAATCAGTAATGACACACCGCATCAGGTGGGTGATGTGATCGTCTATGACCGTAGCTCAAGACGCCCGCACGGTCATATTCAAATATTTGACGGTAACGGCTGGGTCTCAGACTTCCGCCAAAAAGGTATCAGCCCATACAGCGGTGTCCATAGTTATACCACATGGCGCGACTCACAATACGTAGATGATGCCTCAGATCGTGGTATCTATCTTGCGATGGCTGACGAGTAACTGCTACTATATTTGTAGTCAATTATAATCTAGCTATCGTTAGTTCAGCAAAAAACCCAGTAATGATCTAAATGACATTGCTGGGTTTTTTATGCGGCATCTCATGCTACGCCTATGAGTTTTATCATCTTTTAGATCTGCTAAGTCATTACTCTTTATCCAGCTGCAGCTTTGACCAGTGCTGGCGCTGATGAAAATCGGCTGGCGTGGCGTGCTCAGTTGCAAAGTAAAGTGGCGTGCCTGCGAAGTTGAGAATGACGCATGGATGTATCAAGGCAGTCAAGTTAGAATTGAGTATGCGCGGCATAGAGTCAGGTAGCATATCTAATGCGATTGAGAATTGGCGCTGTTTCAATAACGAATCACTACTTGCTAGTGTTTTATTATGCCATTGAATATGGACGGGATGTTGACTGCCTTTTATCAATAAGGGTATGGGCGGCAGCGTAACAGGGGTACGGTAGTCCGTAAACTGATAGACCGCATATTGACCATTTGGACTGGCATTTATCTCCACATAACTTGCCGCGTTATTGGTTATAAAACACTCTAAGCAAGTCTGCTGCCATAGATAATCTGCAAAGCCGACTTTTTGTTTATTCCAAAGCGGCCATTGCAACTGATCCAATAAGGTCATAGACGGCAGCTTAACCTCATAGCGGAGGCTTAAGCTAGTATCCATATCGCTACTTATTGTATTTAGCGTATCGCTGTCAGCATTCGCTGAGTCCATAATCGTAGCCGTTACTTTAACGATAATTTGCTGTAACTGGGAAACGGACATACCGATCTTTTGAGCATCACTCACTAAGCTATCGTTTGCAAGCTTAAGAATAAAAGTCTGACTCATATTATGGATTGCCTTATCGTAAATAGGTTAAATGCTGACAACTCGCTGAGCGGCCAAAAAATATAGCAAAAGTAGAAGAGTAAAAATGACAAAAGCCGCAAGTCTAATCAGCTGCGGCCTTTAAGATAAGTCTATAAAGAGTATTAAATCATCACTCTTTATGCATTACTGAGCATAACGGGCTAAGTTAGATAGCTTAGGATTGGCGTTTGGGTTTTGGCGTAATAACAGCGCCATACGGCCGATAGTGTGAATCACATTGGCATTCGCTGTAGTCGCAATCTCAGTGCTCACGATATCACGCTCATGCTTAGTGCCTGCTGGCAGCTTCACTTTAATCAGCTCGTGATCGCTCAATGCTCTATCAATCTCTTCACTAATGGCAGGGGTGATGCCTTTATTGCCGATCATAACGATAGGCTTGAGCTCGTGGCCAATACTTTTTAGGCGTTTAATGGTTTCATTATCAAGTTGCATAACATTCCTTATATCAATATAAATAAGTTTTAGTGTCTGTATCAACGACAGAGTACACCGGCGCAGTACAAACGATATCATCAAAAATTTAATGCGTATTATAAGCAATATGAGACTATCTTGCTTGAATTCATTAGGATTTTGGACGATTTTAGGTGAGGGAAATGTTAAACTAAGCGTCTTAACTTGGTTTTTGTAGCGCTTTTTTGTGATAGGTATAGGAGCAAGTATTTTGGCTACGCGTATTGAAAATAAAAAACTCTCAAAAAGTAGCCGTGCTTGGATGAAAGAGCATCTTGATGACCACTATGTCAAGCAAGCGCAAAAAGACGGCTATCGTGCGCGCGCCGCTTATAAACTGTTAGAGATCAATGACAAAACCCAGACTATCACTAAAGGGATGACCGTAGTCGATTTGGGCAGTGCGCCGGGGAGTTGGTCGCAAGTAGCGAGTAAGCTAGTAGGCGACACTGGCACCTTGATAGCTTCTGATATTTTACCGATGGATGCTTTGGCTGATGTCACTTTTATCCAAGGTGATTTTCGTGAGGCTGAGGCTTTTGACGCGATTATGGCGCAAGTGGGCGATAGCCAAGTCGATGTAGTGCTATCCGATATGGCCCCTAATACCGCGGGTAACAGCGCGGTCGATCAACCACGCATGATGTATCTGTGTGAGTTGGCAGTAGATTTTGCCTTAGCAACTTTGCCTAAAGGCGGCGCGCTGATTATGAAAGTCTTCCAAGGCGAGGGCACACAAGAGCTTAGGCAGCAAATGCAGCGCGACTTTAGTAAGGTTCGCAGTATCAAACCGGCTGCTTCTAGACCACGCTCCAAAGAGATGTTTTGGATAGCGATTCGATAGTTTTGAATAAGATTTAAACGCTGCTAGTGTTGCTACAATAGTTAACTGAAAAGTGATATCTAGTGGTTGAATTGTACCGATTAAAACCATATATCGTGGTATATTAGCTTTGTTTTAAGCAATTATTAAAATGAAGTCGCCTTAGAGTAACGGGTTATTTATATTAGTTTTTATCTTTTAATCGCGGTGTTTAGTCACCATATACTATATATAGTCCACACAAAGACTGAAATAAATAATAGGTTAACGCTTTGAAGGCGTCACGTGTCGAGTTGACACACCAATAAGTAGGGATGGGAAAGCTTGTGAGCGACATGGTAAAAAATACCTTATTGTGGCTGGTGGTAATCGGCGTTCTAGTGCTAGTGTTTAGCGGCTTTGATCAATCATCAGAGCCTGATAACCTTAACTACTCTGAGTTTGTGACCGCAGTGTCAGAAAATCAAGTAGCTAGCGTTGAGATCGACGGTGAACAAATCACTGGTGAGAAGAAAAATGGCTCAACATTTGAGACCATTAGACCGGCTGTGGCTGATGAGCAGTTAATGCCAATGCTGCGTGAAAATCAGGTCGAAGTAGAAGGCACAGCACCAAAACGCCAAAGCATACTAATGCAGCTATTGATTGCTAGTTTCCCGATTCTATTGATTATTGGTCTCTTCTTATTCTTTATGCGTAATATGCAAGGCGGCGCTGGCGGTAAAGGCGGTGGCCCTATGAGCTTTGGTAAGTCAAAAGCCAAAATGCTGAGCGAAGATCAGATCAAGGTTAATTTTACTGATGTTGCAGGCTGCGAAGAAGCCAAAGAAGAAGTCGTCGAAGTGGTTGAATTCTTGCGTGACCCTGATAAGTTTACTAAGCTTGGTGCGACTATTCCGCGTGGTATCTTGATGGTCGGACCTCCAGGTACCGGTAAAACCTTGCTAGCTCGAGCTATCGCTGGTGAAGCCAAAGTACCGTTTTTCTCAATATCAGGTTCTGATTTTGTGGAGATGTTCGTTGGTGTGGGTGCTTCGCGTGTTCGTGATATGTTCGAACAAGCAAAAAAGAGTGCGCCTTGTATCATCTTTATTGATGAGATTGATGCGGTCGGTCGTCATCGCGGCTCAGGTATGGGCGGTGGTAATGATGAGCGCGAGCAGACACTGAACCAATTACTCGTTGAAATGGATGGTTTTGAAGGTAATGAAGGGGTGATTGTCATCGCCGCGACTAACCGTGCTGACGTCCTCGATAAAGCGCTACTCCGTCCTGGCCGTTTTGATCGTCAGGTACAAGTAGGCTTGCCAGATATTAAAGGCCGTGAGCAAATCCTAAAAGTACATCTGAAGAAACTGCCAAATACGATCAGTGTCGATGCGCGAGCTTTGGCTCGTGGTACACCTGGCTTTACTGGTGCTCAGCTTGCTAACCTCGTCAACGAAGCCGCACTATTTGCCGCGCGCCGTAATAAGCGCAGCGTCGATATGAATGACTTTGAAGATGCCAAAGACAAGCTCTATATGGGTCCTGAGCGCAAATCTATGGTGATACGTGAAGAAGAGCGCCGCGCCACCGCTTATCATGAGGCAGGTCATGCCTTAGTTGCTGAATTACTACCGGGTACTGATCCGGTGCATAAGGTAACGATTATGCCGCGCGGATTTGCTCTAGGGGTTACTTGGCAGTTGCCTGAGCATGATCAGACAAGTATGTATAAGTCAAAAATGCTCAATGATATCGCTATTTTGTTCGGCGGTCGTATCGCTGAAGAGGTGTTTATCAATCAGATGTCGACTGGTGCTTCTAATGACTTTGAACGTGCGACTAAGATGGCACGAGCAATGGTGACTAAGTATGGTATGTCAGATGCGCTAGGTATCATGGTCTATGAAGACGATGATAGCTCGCAAGGGTACTTCGGCGGCGGTGGTCGGACGATTTCTGAAGCCACGCAGCAAAAGGTCGATGACGAAGTTCGCCGGTTGTTAGAAGAGCAATATGACATCGCGCGTGAATTAATCGAGGCAAATCAAGATAAAATGCACGCTATGGTAGACGCGCTTATGAAGTGGGAAACGATTGACCGTGATCAGCTGCAAGATATCTTAGCAGGCGAAGAGCCACGTCCACCAAAGATTTACCAGCATAACGAAGTTAATTTATCAAAAGATAGAGAGAAGCCTGAAGGTACCATTCCGCCGCCCCTACCAGCGATGTAATGACTTGGTATAGTGGATATAAAACCATTGAAATTAAGAAGCCCTTTTCATAAAGGGCTTTTTTTGGGTTAAAAATTAGAGATCTAATACCCCAATCCTAATGTAGGAGCTGAATGTCGTAATAAAAGGTTTAGACTCCGTTCTGAGGAATTGTAAAGGTCAGACAGACTTTAGGAGTACCGCTCATTTACTGATATGATAAGCTAAAAATTAATAGTGCTTTATTAATAAATTTTCATCTACATGAGATCAGTTATGCCGTTGTTTCAGCCCTTACCTGCTTATAGTATCCGCATACGTCACAAAACATTAGACTTATCGAAGCCGCAAATTATGGGTATTTTAAATGTGACCCCAGATTCGTTTTCGGACGGTGGGCAGTTTAATGCTGTAGAAAGTGCTCTAAATCGAGCGCAGGAAATGATCGCAGCAGGTGCCACTATTATCGATATCGGCGGTGAATCCACACGCCCAAATGCTGAGGCAGTAGCGACAGATGAGGAGATAGCTCGCGTCATACCAGTAGTTGAAGCGATTCGCGCACACTGCGGTGATGAGATATGGTTATCGATTGATACCAGTAGCCCACAAGTGATAGAAGCGGCATTCGCAGCTGGCGCAGATATTTGGAATGATGTCCGTGCGCTCAAACGTGAAGGCGCGGCTGCCATGGCCGCTAAGTTAGATATTCCGGTGATGCTGATGCACATGCGCGGTGAGCCGGCAACCATGAACAGCTTAGCGCAGTACGAGGATGTGGTCAGCGAGGTAATGACGGAGCTTGCAGCGCGTGTAGAAGACGTGACTAGTCTTGGCGTCAAACGTGCTAATATAATCCTAGATCCAGGATTTGGCTTCGCTAAAGATTACGCACATCATTGTGCGCTGTTGACTCAATTAGCAAGCTTACAAAGCTTAGAGCTACCGCTGATGTTTGGTATTTCACGTAAGCGTTTTTTGGCAGAAGTACTAGACAAGAGCAATATAGCCCGTTATAAAAACTCCAAAGCTATCGAACGTGATATAGCGAGTACGGCAGCCGGTTTATTTGCACTACAACAAGGCGCGAGTATCATACGTACCCATAATGTGGCGATGATGCAGCAAGCCGTAGCACTTTGGCAGCAGCTCACAGACTATAATCATTTATCAGCTTAGCTTAAACAAACGATGCTTGACATTTAAGACGGCACTTATAGTTAAGTATGAAAAAGATGTAGCGAAACTGGGATGAATTTTTTGCAGCCTCTGTCGACGTAGGCACAGCAAGCCAGAAAAATTTATACCAGTTTCGCGTATTAAATAACGTATCCATTTTATTTAGTATCGGCTATATATAAAATAAACTTGTCTTCAATCAAACATCATATTATTAATAATAAGCGCTTAACCAGCAAGCGCGTTAACGACTAAAGAGTTATTTATGACTACCCAACCCGAGCCTACCGCTGAACAGCGCCGTATTATTTATCAAGCCCGTCGCGGCCTCAAAGAGCTAGATTTTTATATTGATCCTTACGTAAAAGAGCTTTATCTAGCGGCTGATACTGCCGAGCAAGCTACCTTTGCTGAGCTGCTCACATATGAAGACCCTGATTTATTAGATTATTTTACCAATCAAAGTCAGCCGGATGACGCTGCGGTTTGGGAGCTAGTCAATAAAATTAAGACTTGGCGTCATAGTAAGGACTTAACCTAGTAAGGACTTAATGCGTTAGGCACTGTGCTAAACTGTACAGGTGTGCGCTAAACTGTACAGGTATTAATCACTCGGCTCTACTTTACGCAATTTGCTGGATAATTAGATGACCATGTCGCGCTTATCGTTACGGATTGATACTCCTGTACAGCCTACTAGCTATTTGCGTGCCTTATTATATGGCAGTTTGACAGCTATTATTATTCTACTCGCTTGGTTAGCGAAATTATGGCTTTGGCAATATGTGCTCATTTTGCTGGTAGCTGCTGCGGTTGTGAGTTATTTGGCTTTATCAAGGCCAATCTTAATGCATCTTAGTCAGCCTCCAATGAGCAAACGCATCGATCTAGGTTGGCAGCTGCTGATGCGTACCGGACGCGCTGACGAGCTTTGGCAAGCTACGCTCTCTACAGCCCATCACTATCCGTGGTTGATACATTTAACCCTGATAATAACTGAACCTTATCAGCGGCCCTTTACCGTGACCATATTCCGCGATCAAGTGAGCGCTGAGCAGTGGCGACAGCTGAGCGTATTAGCTAATAGTGTCGATGGCGCCACTCAAAGCGATTAAAGTACCACGGTCGAATGTTCAGCACGCCCTAAATCTATAAGCTACTAGACGATACAAGCCATAACAAAACACCTCTCTAGCTATATAAATGGATTTGTTATATTAGGGCTGTTGAAAACAAATATAACGATAAAAGGAGAGAGTTATGAGTTTATTAGGAAATTTAGTTTCGCAAGTCGCGCGTAGTGCTATGGATCCAAATGATGCGCAGCGTAATCCGATCAATCAGCGCACCAGCCCGCGCCGTACTGGTGGTCTTGGTGATATATTGGGCAGTGTGCTCGGCGGTTCGGCAGGCGCTAGTAACCAAGCAGGTGGCTATAATCCGCAGCAATACGGCCGTCAAGCAGATAATGGCTTCGGTCTAGATGATCTATTAGGTGGCTTAGGCGGCGGCGCACAGCGCGGCAGTATGAGCTCAGGTGCAGGCGGCCTTGGCGATATCTTAGGCAGTGTGCTTGGCGGTGGTCAACGTAGTAGAGGCGGCTTTGGCGGTAAGGGTATGCTAATAGCCGCGCTGATGCCGATGGTGCTAAGCTGGATACAGCGCAATGGCGGTCTCAGCGGTGCGTTATCGAAGATTACTGGTATGGGCCATGAAGCACAAGCGCGCTCTTGGATGAGCAATAGTGAGCCTAATGATAACTTAGATCCTAATGAGATCAATCGTCTATTTGACGAAAACGAGATTCAGCAAGTGGCCGCGCAAACCGGCGCTAATGATAGCGAAGTTCGCCAAGGGCTAGCAGAGCTGTTACCTGAGGTAATGAATCAGCTGACCCCAAATGGTAACTTAGATAATGAGGAAGAAGCGAATCAAGAGATTGATCAGATTATCGGTCAGTTGTCCAACCGTCTAGGCACTTTACGATAATGGCCCCATGTTTGTGTTATAGCTACCTTTAACTGTGTAGTCTGCCGCTACTTCTTACGCAGACAGCAGATAGCGGCCAAAAGAGCACGTTTGTATAGCGTGCTCTTTTTTATTGTGAGGACTTCAATAATACATACTACATAGATATGTTAAAAATGGTGAACAAATGCGCAACGGTGCTGGTAATCTTATAAGATGAGGGTATCAGCCACTGCATAGGATACTGACGCATGCCGTTTAAGCCGATCCAAGCCGCTATTGCCATCGTCGTAGGTCTTATCATCTGGTTTGTCATTCCTGTACCGACGGGCGTCACCGCTGACGCATGGCACATGCTGGCTTTATTTATCGCCACCATCGCTGCCATTATTGGTAAAGTACTACCCATCGGGGCGATAGCGGTCATCGCCGTGACGCTCGTGGCTTTGACGGGTGTGACCAGTGACAGCCCAAAACAAGCCATCAATGATGCGCTCTCTAGCTATTCAAGCCCGCTGATATGGTTGATTGGTATCGCAGTGATGATATCGCGCGGCCTTATCAAAACCGGTCTTGGTCGCCGCATTGCTTATTATTTTATTTCTATCTTTGGCAAAAAAACCATCGGAGTCGCATACTCATTGACGGCGGCTGAGCTGATGATAGCGCCTATCACGCCGTCGAATACCGCGCGTGGTGGCGGTATTATTCATCCTATTATGAAATCTATCGCCCAAAGCTTTCATTCAACGCCAGAGGAAGGCACGCAAAATAAAATTGGTCGCTATCTGGCAATGGTCAATTACCATGCCAATCCGATTACCTCAGGGATGTTTATCACCGCGACCGCGCCCAACCCTTTAGTGGTAGATCTGGTAAATAAAGCCACAGGCGGCAACATTCAGCTGTCGTGGACAACGTGGGCAGTGGCGATGTTTGTGCCGGGCATCCTGTGTTTAGTGGTGATGCCCTTGGTGATTTATCTGATCTATCCACCTGATGTCAAAGTCACACCCGACGCTAAAGGTTTTGCAAAAGACAATTTGGCAGACATGGGTAGCATCAGCCGCCAAGAAAAAATCATGCTCGGTGTGTTTGGCCTGATGCTACTACTCTGGGCCAATATCCCAGCGCTGCTATTGGGTGAGCAATACAGCGTCGATTCCACGACGACGGCTTTTATCGGTCTGACGACTTTGATATTGACTGGGGTGCTGACGTGGGAGGATATTCTCAAAGAAAAATCTGCTTGGGATACCATCATCTGGTTTGGTGCCTTGATTATGATGGCCGCTTATCTGAATGAGCTTGGCTTGATTCGCTGGTTTTCTGATAATATCGAGGCGATGATTGGTACGACGGGTCTGGGCTGGGTAGGTGCCGTGGCGATTTTGACGCTGGTGTATTTGTACATTCATTACTTCTTTGCAAGTACGACTGCGCATATCACCGCTTTATTTGCCGCCTTTTATGCCGTTGGGCTGAGCTTAGGAGCGCCGCCCATGCTATACGCGCTGATTTTGGCAGCAGCGGGCAACATTATGATGACCCTCACTCATTATGCGACCGGCACCGCCCCCGTCATCTTTAACTCAGGGTATGTAACCTTAAAAAAGTGGTGGGGCATCGGCGCTATCATGAGTGTGGTCAATCTGGTGATTTGGATAGGGGCAGGTATGATATGGTGGAAAGTGCTTGGCTATTATTAATAGGTATCTGAGTGTTAGAATTAGATGAGTCACGGTTAAAAGCGCTCATCCAAAGTTTCTAAAGTATAGTTAAGCGCTTGAAAACAGATGTCCGTCTTAAAGCCGCGATACTGCAAAAATCGCAGCTGCTTAGCTTTTTCTTTTTGCTCCACTGGTATAGTGTCACCATACTTCTTAGTGCGAGCCTCTACCGCTAGTTTGAGCCAATCAACCCCCTCAACTAAGCTGTCATCAGGATCAACGAACTCGCGAAACTCTTCAGACTCACTATTTGCCATATCAATGAGCTCATCAATATTGCTTGGCATAGTGATTTGCTTTTTATAAAACTCCTGCTTGATACGCTGACGGCCGCGGCCTTTACGAATGTTTTCACGAATTAGCATAAGGGTAGTGCGGTAGTCACTTTGATAACCTTTCTCTTCAAATTCAGCAAGCAGCTTATCAATACTATCCGGGTCTTGCTCTTTGTCGATAAGCTTTTGTTTGAGCTCCGCCTTACCGTACTCACGCCGTGACAGATAATAAAAAGCCAACCAGCGCAAACGGCTCTCAGCTTTGATAGCATCGAGCTCGGCTTGCTTTTGTTCAGGGGTGCGCAGGTAAGCTTTAAGCGCCGGGGGTAGGTTGTCTATCTCGCAAGCCGTGAACGCCGCTGTAGACGCTTCTGTGTTCTCTTGATCAAGAGACGTCGCAATATTATCGGTTACTTGTTTGGCGATATCGTGAGAGCTATCTGCTTCGTCACTACTGCCGTCTGTATGATCTTCATCTGTATGTACCTTGCGCTTAACTTCAGCTAGCATCTGCTGAATGCTTTGTGAGTCTGGCGGCACGTAAGCGGGCGCATCATTGTGCTCAGCGACAAAAATTGCTGCAGCATGGAAGCGCTTTTTGCGTTTTTTTGATTTTGATTTAAGGGAATTTGATGAAGGTTTAGCTAATGATTTATTTGAAGATTGGGATAAAGCATCAAAGCTTGAAGAATCCTCTGCAAAAAAGCTTTTGTCACTCTCATCAGTGGATGTAGTATGAGTTTTCTTCTCAGAAAAAGGCTCTGCGCTTTGTTGCTTTACGCGCTGTGCTTTTTTTGATTTTCTGCGATTAAATAGCTCGGTATTTTTGGTAGTTGAGCTTTTATTATTATGACGTTTTGGTTTACTGCTAGCAGCAGAACTAGCCGAGTCGGTGTCCGACTCGGCTAGAATTTCAGCTAATGTTTTAATCTGCATTTTTAACCTATAAGCTATTCAATAGCATGAAGATTTTTGTGCTTAAGCCATTACTGTATAGGCGATGCTTCTAAGTCCTGACCGGCGTCTATATCTTCGTCATTAGCTTCGGGCTGTTCTTGTGTCCCTGACCCTAACTTTTCTGCACGAATCTTAGCTTCTATCTCTTCTGCGATGGCAGGGTTTTCTTTGAGATAGAGCACTGAGTTGGCTTTACCTTGACCAATCTTTTCATCGCCGTAGCTATACCAAGAGCCCGCTTTGCCTACTGCGCCAATCTCAACGCCAAGGTCAATGACTTCAGCTAAATGGTTGGTACCTTCGCCATAAGTAATCTCAAATTCGGCTTGGCGGAACGGCGGCGCCATTTTGTTTTTGATGACTTTAACGCGAGTTTGGTTACCGATGATGTCATCACCGTTTTTGACCGCGCCGATACGGCGAATATCCATCCGCACCGAAGAATAAAACTTCAATGCGTTACCACCTGTCGTGGTCTCTGGACTACCAAACATGACGCCAATCTTCATACGAATCTGGTTAATAAACACCACCATACAGTTGGAGCGTTTAGCATTACCAGTGATTTTACGTAGTGCTTGGCTCATCAGACGCGCCTGCAAGCCCATATGCGAATCGCCCATCTCACCCTCAATCTCCGCACGTGGCGTGAGAGCGGCGACCGAGTCAATCACGATCATATCGATAGCGCCTGAGCGTACTAACATATCGGTAATCTCAAGTGCCTGCTCGCCATTATCAGGCTGGGAAATCAATAAGTCGTCCGTATTAATGCCTAACTTACGGGCATAAACCGGATCAAGCGCGTGCTCAGCATCGATAAAGGCACAAGTACCGCCTTGCTTTTGGCATTGAGCGATCGTTTGTAGCGTCATGGTGGTTTTACCTGAGCTCTCAGGGCCATAGATTTCAATGATACGGCCTTTAGGTAGGCCGCCAATTCCTAAGGCAATATCTAAGCCTAGAGAGCCTGTTGAGACTACATCGACATCCATAGCAACAGAATCGTCACCGAGATGCATAATAGTGTTCTTACCGAATTGCTTCTCGATTTGTCCTAGTGCTGCTTTGAGTGCTTTTGCTTTGTTGTCGTCCATAATGGACTCCTTGTCAGTAATGAATTTACAAGTGATGTTTTAAGATATAAGAGTGACTAAGTAAACAGAGTAAGTGAGTTGGGATAGTCTTTATAAGCCCAAAATAGTCGAAACGGTTAGAGCTATGACTTAGATAGCTATCTTTACTATACAGTAAAAAAAATAGCGTTAGCAGTAAAATTAAGTTTAGAGCGTAGTCGTCAGCAGAGTAGCTACTGTACTGACTAACTCCTGATAAAACCTTTATAAAAATTACTAAGCAAATGATAGAGTTAAAAACTAAAAGCCTATAAGGATGCGCTTTTTGTTTGATTATTAGATGAGGTAATTATAACAAAATCCAAGCTAAATAATGAGTTTGTCTCACTCTAAACGACAATAGATGTCGCCTAACTTTTATAGTTTTTATAGGTTTTTATTAGCGCTCAGCTAGCCTGAATGAAGAGTAAATAGTATGATTTGTGCGCTCTGAAAAAATACAGATTTGTCAAGAGCAAATATAGTTGTCCACAGCAAAAATAAAATAAAATTTTGCTCGCTGTGAAACATTTGCGGCAATCAAATTTATTTTAAAATAATTATAAATAATTTTTTATTGTTTTAAATTAAGTGTAAGTAATTGATTTTATTATAAAAATAAATTGTATAAAAAATGACCAATTTTACCTAAAGCGTTAAGCTATCGACTCATATCCTTGTCAAGTACCTAGTTATCCACAGGGTTATCCACAGCTTCTGGGGAGAACTCTGCAACCCCTTATTATATCGATGATTGCACAAATTTGAAAATTATTAGAGTCTATCAATTTTTGATATAAACACCTTAAACATATCGGCTTGAGAGTCTTTTGAGCATAAGGTTTCACATTTAAAAAGGGAGATAATTTGTCTATTTGTTAGTAAAAATTTGAGACGTCTTAGCATTTCGCAGCAAAACCCTAAATAGAAGAGCTCAAGATGCAAAAAAGCGACTGTTGGTAGCAGTCGCTTATGGTACGTAAATAAGGTTTTAGATATTGACTATAGGGCGTCTGATGGCGACTAGGGCGTGTTGAACATTCGACCGTGGCACTGACAGAGACTATTTTTTAGACGATTTGCAGATAAAAATGGTAAGTTTAGTCGTTCTAAGCGTCTATTTTTATCAATAAAGCGGCAAAAAATAGTCCTGTCCCTGTTGTTGTAGTTAGGGCTGATGCTAAAATCGCCCTAGTCGTTGTAAAAATTTAGCTAAGGCATCTGCATTACCTGCAATTTTCCCTTAGACTAGAACGATTTTAGCTATCAGCAGTGCCTTCTTGTGAATGTTCAACACGCCCTAGTCTTTCGTATAAATCAAATCCCATACGCCATGATCACGGTCGATACCGCGGCGCTCAAACTTAGTCATCGGGCGAAAATCAGGACGAGGTGTAAAGTTGCCTGTACCGGCTTGATTGCTCAGTCCTGCAAAGTTATCGAGTACTTCTAGCATCCAAAAAGCGTAATGCTCCCAGTCTGTTGCGGTATGAAACCAGCCGCCCGGTTTTAGAGTGCGGGTGACAATCGCCATACGCTCAGCACTAACAAAGCGGCGCTTAAAATGGCGTTTTTTGCGCCAAGGATCTGGGAAGTAGAGCTGAATACGATCGATATGGTTTTCAGGGAGCTGCTTGAGCAGTTGTATGGCGTCGCCGTTGATAATTTTGATACTAGTCAGATTTTGCGTGCCTGCCATATAAGCGCATTTACCAATACCAGGCTCATGCACCTCAACACCGATGAAGTTGCGAGTCGGATCGGCTATCGCCATCTCAATCAAAGAGTCCCCGAGCCCAAAACCTATCTCTACTGTGAGCGGCGCATTGCTACCGTTTGGACTATCATTGAATAAGACACGTAGATCATCAATGCCGTCAAGATTACCATCGCCAAAACTGTTGTTGACTAGATATTCTGCAAACTTGGGATCGGTTAACGCTTGCTCCGCGTTTTTATTCATATGCGTGCGGCGCTTCATAAAAGTATTCACAATACGCATATGCTTATCGTTATTAGCCTCCTTGTCATCAGTTGTAGAGGCCGTACTAACGGCTTCAGAGCGGCTATCGCTGCTATTGTCTACTGAATGATCTACTGGGCTGGCGACTGGAGTGTCAATAGAATGATCGGAGGGAGATTGTGAGCTCATAATATGGCTAAGACTTTATAAAGTAATAAGTAGACAGGTATTATAGGTTAAATCTATTGGGTTTTTAAGCGAAATATAGCGAGCAAAAGCGCGAACAGCATTTAAAGGCTTGGATTAGTCAAAGGCAGCTCCAACGCCGTCTTAAACTGCGAGCCTAAAAGCCGGTTAGCATTTGACTAGTGGATGCATTGAGCTTGGCGATATCTTATAATAGTTATACTAATGCTAGTTAGTTTAAGCTATATCCTAAGTTTACTATTTTTAAGTGCTCTATTTTTATTAGACAAACACGTTTAATACGACCTTTCAGCCTCTCTAAAAAAGCCCCAATGCTTAAAATAACAATAGGGCCACTACCATGCTATTTATCGAGACGGATACGCCGCCCCCTTTCTACCGAGAAGAGCTGACCGCTGCTCGGCGCAAGCAGCTAGACCAGTGGTTTATCAGCCACCGTAGCCAAGACTATTACCTCAAGCGCTTTGAGCAGTTCGATGAGCAAGGATATCTGTCTCCTAAGTGGCATTGGGCCGCCTTTTTTATGACCTTTTTTTGGCTGCTCTATCGCAAACGTTACATCGATGCGATCGTCTACAGTGTCGCCGGTTGGTCATTTATTCAGCTCACCATTACTATCGTTTTAGTCTTTGTTGAATTTGCGGCGATGTCTTTTATTCCGCTGGCTTATCAGATGCCGCTGCGTATCGCGATTGCCGCTATCATTTGGTTGTTTTGGTCATTTATGGTGGCGCGCTGGACAGACGCTTATTACTACCGAATGGCAAGGCGTGAGATCGCCGATGCTTTAGACGATCATCCGCGTGATGAGACAGCGCAAAAAGCCATACTACGGCGTGAAGGCGGCGTCAGCTTATTTGGTTTAGGACTGGGATTCGCTATTTTTGTGTTTGCCTTAACGGTCATCAAGGTGCAGTTTTTACCTATTATCGCAAAGCCAAAAGAAAACGAAGTGCTATTCGATGCTTACGATATCACCAAAACCGCACAAAATCAGGTGGCTCTAGCTTATCAGCAAACAGGCGAGTGTCCTACTCAGCTGCCGATAGCGACTAGCAACCCAAAAATACAAGTGCGCATTGATACGCAAACGCCAAGCGTGCCAGAAACCGACTGTACCGTGACAGGTACTATCCAAAATGTCAGGTTTCCACTGCGCTATTTGAACGGTCAGACACTGGTGTTTTATCATCTACCAAATGAGGAGAATTGGCGCTGCACGAGCTCATTAAATGAAAAGCAAGCGCCGGCCTATTGCGTGGCTGATTAAGCATTAGTTTTTTGAATGGGGCAGAGGGTCTTGATCCTTATCAACTGGCGTGGCTTGGTTTTTAAGCTCTTCATAAAATTCGCTTAAGTCCATTTTGCGCGCTTTATCTATATCTTCATCGAAGAGACTCTCAAGCTCAGCCATCGCCGACTGCGCCGATTCGATAAGGCTTGCTTCATCATCATAGATGGCCTGCTGGCGTTCGATCAAATCATCGTCGTAATCGCGGAAAGTCTGCACCGTTTCGCGCGCTTTTTCAGGGGAGATGCCCAATAACTGCAAGGACTCACGCGACATATCTAAGGAGGATAAATAAGTCTCGCGCCATATATGACGAACCCCAACCTCACGCAGACGGTAGTAATGCTGCCTATCCCGCGCTCGCGCTAAAACAATCAAATCTGGATAATTCTTACGTAAATACTCAGCAGTGGTAATAGAGCGCTCTAGATCATCGATGGCCAAAATAAATAACCTCGCTTTATTGATGCCAGCGGCGCGCAGAATCTCAGGGTTTTTGGGATCGCCATAATAGACTTTATTACCAAATTTACGTACAAAATCCACGCGGTTCGCTGAGCGCTCAATGGCGGTAAATTCGATATTGTGCATGCGCAGTACCCGGCCAATAATCTGACCGATACGGCCGAAACCGGCGATAATGACTTGATGCTCGTGATCAGGAATAGTGTCGTAGTCGCGCTTGGGCTTACTTTTTGCAAATAAAGGTTCGCCTGCTTTTTCGAGTAATAAAAACGCAAATGGCGTAAGCGCCATAGAGATAGTCACTACCAGATTTAGCATATTGGCCAGCTCCGGCCTTAAGACATTCTGCGCACTTGCTACGCTAAAGAGTACAAAGGCAAACTCGCCGCCTTGCGCTAACGTCACCCCAAGCCGGATGCTCGTCGGTAAGCGGTTACCTGATACTTTGGCGATAGCCGTTACCACGCCGAATTTGATGACCATCAATGCCAAAGCACAGCCGACAATAAGCACCGGCTTAGCCAGGATAAGCTTGACATCTGTCAGCATGCCTACCGACATAAAGAACAGACCTAACAGCAGTCCTTTAAACGGCTCAATACTCGCCTCTAACTCGTGACGGTACTCTGAATCTGCTAGCAATACACCGGTCAAAAATGCACCTAAAGCCATGGAAAGACCGATCTGCTCCATTAAAATAGAGACGCCCATTACGATAAATAACGCTACCGCCGTTAACAGCTCGGCTGCGCCGCTAGAGGCCACGAACTTAAAGAAAGGTCTGACAATATAACGACTCGATAAAATCAAACCAGCAAAAACCATAAATACTTTAGCAAAATAAATTAAGTCATAGCTTTGTTCGCGTACCCCTGATAAAAAGGGGATGACAGCGAGCAGTGGAATAACGGCGATATCTTGAAACAGTAAGATAGTAAAGGCTTCGCGGCCATGCGTGCTTGAGAGCTGCTGCTTTTCGGTCAATATTTGCAGCACAAATGCGGTAGAGGAAAGCGCTAAACCAAAGCCAACGATAAAAGCTGTATCAAGCTGTAATGCAAAAAACTGATATAAAATCGCCATTAACACGATACCAGTCATGCCGACTTGCAAACCGCCTAACACAAAAATAGAGCGGCGTAGCGCCCACAGACGCGAAGGCTGTAGTTCTAGACCGATGATGAACAGTAGCATCACCACGCCAAATTCAGAAAAATGCAACAAACTCTCAGCGTCGCCTGCGACGTCTAGCGCGCTTGGGCCTAATATCAAACCAGTAATCAGGTAGCCCAAAACGGTTGCAATACCGAAGCGCTTACCAAGCGGCACAAACAGTAGCGCTGCCCCCAAAAAGATAGTCGCTTGTAGCATTAAGTTTGGAGAGCCGGCGGCGGCTGCGAACATAGTAAATCCTTATCAATCAGTCTCAAGCGTATAAGGTTAAGCACAATAGCAAAAAGGCGACTTATTTTTTGCGATAAATTTTCCAGACGTCATTATTGGCAATAGGATTGCTATAAGCATCATTGCGGCGTTTGCGCGGGGTCTGCCGACTATCCACAATTTTAAAATCAGGCAACGCATGCACAATCAGACCGGTACGATAAAAACGAACGCGCTCCGGCTCTAGCATCTCACCTTTATTATCGCGGCAGAACACATAAGCGCGCAAATCAATAAACTCTCGATGCGCAACCAACCTAGCTTCATCATCTGTCTCAAATACGGCAGTCATACGCTCAATCTCTTGCGCAGTATACTCACCGCATTTATTCATCAAGGCGCTGACTGAGCCAAAGCTTTTAGATTCTTTGGCGCGGGTTTTGGTCAGATGTAAGCGCTGCACATTAAAGATAAACTGCGGTATCTCTAGGCTGGCAGGTAGTGGCAGATGGTCAGGGGGCATATCTGCGGCAGGATAAAACTCCTTAGCACGGTCCAATAAGCTCTGCCAGCGCTGCTGATAAGCTTGCACCTCGCTAAGATTACCCTCAAAGATAGGCATATCGCGAATTTGCCGTAGAATATCAGGCGGAAACTGCTCATCACGGAAGCTGGCGATATCTTCTTGTAGCGTTGATAGCAGCACTTTGGCGTGCTTCTTACCGTCCTTTGAAGCAGGATCATCGATGTAGTCGGGAGCAACAAAAGGTGCTGAGCGTCTAGACATGGCAATAGCTCATTATTAAAAATTAATCGTTGATAAAGCTGCGATCTCTACTAAATAATAGCAAAAAGCGGCTCATTATAGATAAAATTATCGTCATTATAACCGCATAAGCGGCTACAGGTTTCATTTATCTACATTAAAACCTTTATAATGAATCATATAGTCATTTTACTTTTACTCTGAACTGACTATATTGCAAGATAACGTTTGTGAAGCGCTATGCCTAAAAAGAGGCTTTATTCAAACATCGACAACGCTACTCTGGTTTAGCAAGCGTTTCTGGTTTAGCAAGCGTTGGTAAAATCATCATGAATATCATCCGTATCATACTCATATCTATACTGGCATTCGCGTTTGGGTTTTGGCTCATTATGGTATCGAATATGGGGCCCGCTTATTGGCCACAAGTTATGAATGGAAGCTTAGATATTTGGATAAGGGGGCTCTTATTAGTATCTGGCTTATTTATTTGGCTAGCCATTATCATTTGGTGGTTAAGCATGATTTACCGCTATTTTTCAAATCCATAAAAATAATTGGACCCTTAAACTAAAATCTTTAGTTAATGATTGTGGCCGATATGTCCGCTATCACTGACGGCTCGCTCGGAGATATCACAAACAAGCGTATCACTGTGAGCCATCGTCTGCGGATGCGATAGGCTCTCCACCTGAATAGTGGCATGACTAATGCCTAAGTCTTGCAAGCGCTGTTCAAGCTCGCTAATCAGCACACTAGCCTCCGTAATACTCATCTCGCCATCGACCACCACGTGACAAGATAAAGCGTTTAGGCCACTAGTAATACTCCAAATATGGAGGTCATGAATCTTTTCGACTTGCTTATGATCGAGCAGACGCTCTTTGACTGCGTCTAATGAGATATCTTTTGGCGTGCCCTCCATCAAGACATGTACCGAATCACGTACAACGCGGTAACCACTTACTAAGATAAGTACCGCGACGATCACCGACGCTGCGGCATCGGCCCAAACCCAGCCAAACCCCATCATCAGTAAAGCGGCGACAATAGCGGCCACTGAGCCCATCAAGTCACTTAAGACATGTAGATAGGCGCTTTGCATATTGAGGTTAACAGGCTCTTTAGCGTCAGAGGAGTTTTGTTTTTCTCCATGACTGTGTCCGCTATCGCCACTACGGCTACCTCGGTGCATCAGCCAAGCCACTAGGATATTAATAAGCATGCCGATAGTAGCGATGATCAGCATACCTTGGGTAGCAATCTCAGGCGGTGAGTTAAGGCGTTTGATCGCTTCATAAAAAATCATCAAGGCGATAATTACTAGCGTCGCACCATTGACGGTGGCCACGATAATCTCAAAGCGTTTATAGCCAAAGGTCTTTTGATGGGTGGCGGCTTTTTCGCCGATTTTAAATGCCATCAACGTCGCACCAAGGGCGATGGCGTCGCTGAGCATGTGTCCTGCATCAGAGAGTAACGCCAAGCTGCCTGTCAGTAAGCCACCAATCGCCTCGATAAACATATAGCCTGTGATGATCACAAAGCTAATCAGTAACGTACGCTGATAGCCTTTGGTATCTCTCGGCGCGGTGTTTTGCTCTAGGTGAGAGTCATGATCATGAGCGTCTTGATTGCCAGCAGTATAGTTACTATCGTTGTTTTTATAGACATCAATAGGCTCACTTGGAGGCAAATGCTTATTTTGCTTATGACTGGGATCTTCTTGACTCATAACATTACTCAAATTTATTAAGACTTATGGTAAATAACTTCAAGGATTAATGATAAATCTAACATAGCCGAGTATTAGAAGCTGTAACGACGATGTAAAAATGCAGCCAGTAAGCTATAGTCGAGTCACTGCAAAAATGACATCGTGCTACTGGTATGAATTTTCCTTGCATGCTGTTATTACAGAGGCTGCGCAACATTCATTCCAGTAGCACTCTTCAATTTAGCACCATGTTATTTTGAACTGACTATACGTTTAGGAGCCTAAGAATAATAAGAGGAAACGGTGATAGGTTTGAGGTGTCAGCCTACCAGCCGACAGGGTCGATATCTAAAGTCAGTTTTAGATATTTAGCGCTGGGTAGCGCCAGTACGGGTTGCCACCAGTGGTTCAGTACTTGGTGGAGCTGTCCGCGCTCTTTGGCGATGAGGAGTAGCTGGGCATGGTAGCGGCTGTTTTTTTTGCTCATGGGCGCATCGATGGGCCCGAGCACGGCCAAATTGTGGTTAGTGGGCAAGATAGCGATGGCATCTTTGAGCGCTTGCATGGTGGCGGCTAGGGTTTTGCCTTCGCAGCGAATCAGCGCGGCATG
Source organism: Psychrobacter sp. TB15 (assembly GCF_000511655.1). Classification (NCBI taxonomy): domain Bacteria; kingdom Pseudomonadati; phylum Pseudomonadota; class Gammaproteobacteria; order Moraxellales; family Moraxellaceae; genus Psychrobacter; species Psychrobacter sp. TB15. Next base: position 52,914 of record NZ_AYXN01000015.1, on the reverse strand, counting down.
GGTATGAGGCGGCAGTCCCATCATTTTGCGCTCTTGTAGTAGATCCCGCGCAAATGACAGGTAGCCGTCTTTTACCAGCTTTAGTAGTAGCGCGTTGTCAGGCTGTAGCGTCTGGATCAGCACGCGTCCTGCCTTGTCGCCGCGTCCAGCACGGCCCGCGACTTGAATCATCAGCTGCGCGGTATGCTCAGGCGAGCGAAAGTCTGCAGATAAAAAACCTCTATCAGCATTAGGCAAGCAGACGAGCGTGACATTAGGAAAGTGATGACCTTTAGCCACCATTTGCGTGCCGACTAGAATCGCCGGCTTACCTTCGTTAATACGCTGATAGATATTCTCCCAGCTGTCTTTACGCCTCGTGGTGTCGCGGTCAATCTGAATAATCGGGTATTGTATTTTACTGGTTTGCGGATTAGCAAACAGCGCATGTAAGTTTTCGCTAAGTCTTGTCGTCCCCATCCCTTTGGTATCTAAGTTTTGACTGGCGCAGTCCGGACAGCTATTTGGAATATAAGCTTGCCAATCACAGTGATGGCATTTTAAATAAGAGCTGCTTTGGTTTTGACGACTATAATGCACCGTTAGATGCGCATCGCAGCGTGGACAGTCTGCTTGCCAGCCACAAGCTTCGCAGAGTAATACCGGCGCATAGCCGCGACGATTTAGAAATATCAATACCTGCTCGCCGGCTTCGAGCGTTTGCCGAATAGCCTTGATGAGATCATCGGTCAGACCTGTGTCATAGTTTGCGCCATCGTCTGCAGTTTGTTGATGAGTGGTTTGCAGGCGGGCATCGATGAGCTGCATAGTCGCAGGCTTGGCACTGCCAGGACGCGTCGTTAGCTGGCACTCTATCAGCTTACCATCTGCTACAAGCTTTAGATGCTCAAGCGTTGGGGTCGCAGTTCCGAGCACGACGGGTATCTTATATTGCAGGCCGCGATATAGCGCCACGTCGCTTGCATGGTAGCGTAGGGTGTCTTGCTGCTTATAAGAGCTATCATGCGCCTCATCAACGATGATCAGACCTAAGTTAGCAAAAGGATACAGCACAGCTGAGCGGGTGCCGATGATGATTTGCGCGTGACCGGTACGGCAGTCTTGCCAACCTTGCAGACGGTAGGTGTTAGTCATACCTGAATGCAGTAGCACGATTTGCGCAGCAAAGCGGCTAGCAAAACGCGCTCGCGTCTGCGGCGTTAGGCCAATCTCTGGCACCAGTATGAGTACTTGCTTGCCAGCTTCTAATACCGCTTGCATCGCTTGCAAATAGACTTCCGTTTTACCACTACCGGTGATACCGTTGAGTAAAACACCTTTATACTGCTCAGCGCTATGAGCAGCAGTAATCGTCGCCACCGCCTGCTGCTGCTCGTCATTGAGATCAAGCGGCATCTTCGCTAAGCTCACAGGCTTAGGCGCTGATTTGTGCTCTATGTAGCGCTCAATTAAGCCCTTGTCTTCTAACGTCTTCAAAAAGCTGCGCTGCATTCCTTCGAGTAATAACACATCTTCGCTCGCACCGCGCTCGCCATGCAACTTGAGCATGTCGAACTGCTGTTTTTGCTTGACCGCATTGGCATGAAAGTCAGCATCGGTGACGTGCGGCAGGATGCGCCAATGAGTAATAAGCAAGTCGAGCGGTTTGCCTTGCCGCACAAGGCTTGGCAGCATCACAGCGAGTACATCGCCTAAAGGGTAATGATAATAACGCGCAAGCCAGTACGCAAGGCGAAGCATAGCGCTATCGACGATAGGTTCATCATCTAAGCACTGATTAATGGCTTTGAGCTTACCCATTGGAACATCGCTTGCGCTTGGCTCAATTTGGGCGATGACGATACCGATCAAAGTCTGCCTACCAAAAGAGACTTCGACGCGGCTACCGATTTTGGGCAAAGATAAGTCTGCAGGCACGCCATAATCAAATACTCGATAAAGCGGAACCGGTAGAGCAACTTGAACTAACATAAATGACGCTCGCAGCCTTATTAAAAGTTAAATTCGGTGATGTTTAAAGTGTAGAGAAACATATTAATAAGTGAAGCATACCAATAGATGAGGGTACTCGTTTTATTATGCGTAATATGAGTAGCACAAATAAGCAAGCCCAAATTGCCGTTATCGATAACCGCGCTTTGGGCTTAAGCTTTTGAGCTTGATAAAGTTGCCTTTGACTTCACGACTGTAGTCTTGAGCTATCAGATTCGATACTCTCAGACTTGACGCTATCCGTTATTCTATATACATAATTGACTCAATCTCTACCACGCCGCCTTTTGGCAAGGCTGCTACTTGTACCGCAGCGCGAGCAGGATACGGCTCACTTAGATTGGCTACAAATACCTCATTTAGTGCCGCAAAATCGCTCAAATCGGTCAAGGAGACGTTAAATTTAACCACATCATTGATAGTACCACCAGCGGCCGCGCAAATGGCTTTAATATTCTCAAATACTTGCTTGGCCTGCGCCTCAAAGCCTTCTTTTAGCTCCATAGTATCAGGATCAAAACCAAGCTGGCCTGAGATATAGACCGTATTACCAACCTTTACTGCTTGTGAGTAAGTGCCAACAGCGGCAGGAGCTTTATCGGTTTGAATAGTTTGACGACTCATAGTTATTCCTTTTAGGAAGTGAATAATAAATAAACAGGGGTTAAGTTATTTTGATAGTTTTATAGCTGATACAGACGCATAATATTGGGGAAGCCTAATAGCGATCTTAGCTCACGGATACCTTGGGCTAAGTGCACCCGGCTGCGAACGACTACATGAACGATCGTATCACTGTGACGTACATCGATCGTCTCTACACCGATATTTAACTGGCGCAGATGATAAACCACTTCGCTGATTTGCTCATCGCTTAGCGAGATGGAGAGTTTGAGATAAGCTGGAAAGCGTATCTTATTACCGGCATCATCAGAGTCGTTTTGTTTAACTGCTTTATCATCGCGCCACTGTAGCTGAATGATTTGGTAAGGATTGTCTTTACGAATATCATCGAGCGAAAAACACTTATGCCGGTGCACGACCAACCCATGCCGTGATAAGTGGCCAACGATTGGGTCGCCATAAATAGGATGACAACAATTGGCAAAATCAAGCTCAACACCCGCAGTATTGACGATGAGCTGCTGCGGCTGCGAGGCTTCACTGACATCCGCTTGCAGACTGCTCATCTCGTCGCTAAATAAGCGTGAAACAACGAGCTGCGGCAATAAAGTGCCAGAGCTTATTTGCTCAAACAGCACGTTTTTATCATCAACACCGCGCCACTCAAGTAGGTTGTTCCACTCAGAATCGTATAAGTCCGCTAGGCTTTTATGGTACGTTTTTAAAGCGCGATCTAGCGCTTGTTGACCATGACGCTGCTTTTCACTCGTAGGTAAGTCTTTAAACCAGCGCAAGATCTCCTTACGGGCTTTATTGGTGACCACAAAGCCAAGCCATTCCGCTTTGGGCTCAGAGTCGCTATCAATTTCAATCTCGACCAGCTGTCCGTTTTTGACAACCGTCCCAAGTTTGGCTTTTTCATTATCAATATTCGCGCCGACAGCGACATTACCCACCATAGGCCCAACCGCATAAGCGAAGTCGAGCGCCGTTGCGCCTTGCGGCAGCTCATAGGCACGGCCCTGCGGACTATAGCAGAGGATTTTGCTTGAATGCAGATAGTCCATCAGCTCGTTAATCGTAGACACCGCCGCGGTAAAGTCAGGACTATTTTCATCTAAGGTCTCTTCATCGACCAGCTCTTTCATATTGCGTAGTGAGGCTTGAATCACTGATTGGCTGACATCAGAGGCATGCTCAGCACCGATCACGCCGAGTCGCGCCGCCTTTTGCATCTTTTTGGTCATAATGACGACTTTGATACAATCATTGTCACGCTCATAAAGTAAAGTCAAAGATTGATTGCCGCCAGGTAGCGGCCGGCGAATATTGTCCTGAATATTCGCATCTTCGATTTGATATTTTTTGATGAAATAGTAAGCCAGCTTATCACAGGCCTCTACCGTATCGAGGACGATCTCAAAAGAGTAGTGACGAAGTAGGGCATTAATCTCGCCGCGGTTGCGAAAGAACTGACGGTACATAGCAACGCGGTTGTCTAAGATTTTAACGTGACCATTTAACTCTAAGTTGTTCAATACCACAATCAGATAGCGATGGATGGCTTCTTTTTGAAAGTTGCGTCCAAGGCCGTGCTGCAACAGCTTATCAGACAGCTTGTTATACATCTCAGAGTTAAGATTGCGGTAGCAGAGCACCTCTATGTAGTCAGCAATGTCATTGATGCCCATCAAGCGGGCGAAGGGCACATAAAAATCTAAAGTCTCTTGCGCGGTGGCGCGCTGCTTTTCAGTGCTGACCGCATCGAGCGTGGACATGTTATGCAGGCGGTCTGATAACTTGATAATCAACACGCGCGGATCTAACAAGGTTGCGGTAAGAATTTTATGAAAGGTTGCCGCTTTGTTTTGCTGCTTATTGTATTTTGAGGACTTAAGCTTGGTGACACCATCAACCAAGCGGGCGACGACTTTGCCATAACGCTGCTCAATCTGCTCGCCAGTGACTTCAGTATCTTCAACCGTATCATGCAAAATTGCGGCGATAATCGTATCACGGTCTAAACGAAAACCGGCCAAAATCTCAGCAACCGCGATAGGATGAGTAATATAGGGCTCACCTGATTTGCGCTTGTCTTTGATATGAGCGATATCACCAAACTCACATGCATCGATAATGTCGCGGCGATCGTCCCGACTTAAATACCCAACCGAGCGCAGCAAGTTATATTGGGCCTCGTCTACTAGACGATGACTGAGCTTAGGAAGGGTTTGGCTCATATAAGATTATCCTATGACTGAGCGCCTACTATGAGGCGCCTATAACTTGGCAATGGATTTAGCGGCTATTATTTAAAAAAACAAGCCAAAAGTAAATAAAATAGACTCTAATACGAGTTTGGTTTTCACTCTCTAATTAATCGTAAATAGCCTACAATGTCAACTACTAAGCACATTCAGTCTGTAAATAGCAAAAAACAGTTTTTTAAATCATAAAAACCACAGCTTAGAACTGTGGTTTTATCGCGCTACTTGAGTGCATCAGTAGCTATTTAAGCTATCTTTTTTTAGAAGCTATCTTTAAAAGCTATGATCACCTGATAGCGCTAAATCCAATGAGCTCGTTGCAAAACTATGCTCAGGCTGGTTTAGGATATCGCGGGTGATTTTACCATCAGCAATTTCGCGCAATGCTAAAACTGTTGGCTTGTCATTGTCAACTTCAACAAGTGGCTCAGCAATACCTTTTGCCAGTTGGCGAGCGCGTTTGCTAGCGACAAGTACCAGCTCAAAACGGTTGTCTACATTCTCTAAGCAATCTTCAATCGTGACACGTGCCATAGTTCATTACCTCAGTGATTTAGGATTAGCAGGTAGTGTGGAGGTGATAAATGATACACCAATAGGGTGCCTGCTAATGTATGGGAGCAAAAATATAGAAAGATATAGGGGGAATAACTGGCTATTATAGCATTTTTTCGCCAGTCGCGTCATGGCTTTTGTACTTGATTACTCAAGCCCCAAAGTCGCTATTAGCACTTTAATAACCCTTAAATGAGTAACGCTCAAGCCACCGATATTTAGAATGTATTTAGACTGTATTCAGACTATGAGCATTTGAGCGCTACTCAAAAGTGAATCTAAAGCTATTCTTCGCTCTCATTCGCCAGTAAAGCGTCGATAATACGGCGATGATGACGCTGCTGACGACTGAGCGTCTGTCTGTCAGCGACGATAATGGCTTTGAGCTCAGTCAGTGCCACCTCAAAGTTATCATTAATAATCACATAGTCGAAATGCACGTATTGCGCCATTTCAGTGACGGCGCCGGCCAGACGCTGCTCGATTACCTCGGCGCTGTCTTGGGCTCGGCCCGCTAAGCGCTGGCGCAACGTTGAGAGGCTAGGCGGCAAGATAAAAATCATAGTGGCATCAGTAAATATCTTTTTGACCTGCAGCGCCCCTTGCCAATCAATCTCCAAAATGACGTCGATACCTGCCTCTAGCTGCGCACGCACGCTAGCTTCTGCAGTACCATAGTAGTTGCCAAAGACCTCAGCGTGCTCTAAAAACTTGCCTTCGCCAATAGCAGAAACAAATACCTCTTTGTCGATAAAATGATAGTGATGACCATCAATCTCACCGGGACGAGGCGCACGAGTGGTGTGAGAGATGCTGACAGTCAAGTCATTAGTGGTCGCCAGTAGCTGCTTGACCAAAGAGGTCTTACCCGTACCAGAGGCCGCGGTAATGATAAACAATGAGCCCGTCATAAGTCTCCCAATAAAGTGATGATAATTGTTTTTTAATAAAGTCGCTGATAGTGCCGGCAATTATAATACTGATGCGATAGCATTTTAAAGCGTAATGAGAATATATTATGATAAAGTAGGGGCGAGGGCGTTGAATCTATGCATTTGTGCCCAGATAACTGATCTAAGCACTGAGTCTAAGTACTGAATTTTTCAGCATTGATTCTTTTAAATGCTGATGAGTAATCATTTAAGTTTAATAGCTCGTTTTTTAAGTACCCTTTTGTAAGTATTCGTTTTTGAGCACTGATCTAAGTATTAAGTGCTAAACTACTGATTCCAAATTATCTAATGATAGGCTGTCTTATGCAAATTTATCTTGCCAATCCACGCGGGTTTTGTGCTGGCGTGGATCGCGCCATTGCGATTGTCAACGAAGCGTTGACTCGTTTTGAGCCGCCCATTTATGTGCGCCATGAGGTGGTGCATAATAAGTTTGTGGTCTCAGACCTTGCCAATCGCGGTGCGGTATTTGTCGAAGAGCTGACCGAGGTGCCAGATGGCGCTATTGTGATATTTTCGGCGCACGGAGTGTCAAAAGCGGTCGAAGATGAAGCCAATCGCCGCGATCTCACCGTGTTTGATGCTACCTGTCCGCTAGTGACAAAAGTACATATCGAGGTGGCAAAGTTCGCCCACGAAGGCATGGATGCGGTACTGATTGGGCATGCCGGCCACCCAGAAGTTGAGGGTACGATGGGCCGTTTTAATCGAGGACATGGCGGCCATATTCATCTAGTAGAAAACGAAGAAGATGTCGCTAAACTTTCAGTAAGAGACGCTGAGCGCTTAGCCTTTGTTACCCAAACGACTCTGTCGATGGACGATACGGCTAAAGTGATAGACGCACTTCGTAGTAAATTCCCAAGCATCCAAGGGCCGCGAAAAGACGATATCTGCTATGCCACCCAAAACCGTCAAGACGCGGTCAAAGACTTGGCAGGTCGCTGTGAGGTGGTATTAGTCGTCGGCTCGCCAAACTCATCAAACTCCAATCGCTTGCGTGAGCTTGCCGAGCGCATGAACTGTAAGGCCTACCTCATTGATAATGCCAGCGAGATCCAGCAATCTTGGTTTGATGGTGTGGAGGCCGTAGGGGTCACAGCGGGCGCATCAGCCCCTGAGGTCCTCATCCAAGAAGTGCTGCAACAATTACAGGACTGGGGCGGCAAACAGCCTGATGAGCTCTCTGGAATTGAAGAGAATGTTACCTTTAGTCTGCCAAAAGCGCTACGTATTCCGGTGACTGAAGTGGGCAAGTAGCGTAGAACTATCTATCATAGGTAAAGTAAGATGAAAAAGCAGAGAAAAAGATTCGTACTAGCAGAGGCGAGTCTTAAGGAAATTGACAAACAATTAAATATCAATATGTTTGTCATTGGCGTATTGGTCATAATACTCTTCTTAGACCTAATGCATTTTATAAAAGAGTACAGCGTTTTTTATGGGGTACTTGTCGCTGTTATGATTGTTTTGCTCTTCTTTACTCTCAAAAGTCGTAGGCTTCTCAAGTTAAGAAAACAACAGCTTAGTCAATAAGGCACTGTCATAGGCATTAAGGGTACTGTAATAGTCACTAAAATACAGGTACCATAATAGCCAAGCAAACTTTAGATAAAATACAAATAAAAATATAGGACCGCTATGTTAGCGTATTATCAGTTTAACAAACGCGAGCAGCAGCCCGATGGCAGTTGTATCGCTTATTATCAGCCTACCAGCAATGTTCAAGGCGCTTGGAACGAGCATGAGCAGCATATGGCGCCAGCGACAGGGCTGCTCACATACGAGCTCAGCCAGTTCGCGCCGCAAGACAATATGCGTATTGCCCGTATTAGTCTTGATATTTTGGGATTAATTCCGCTGAGCGACTTTACCATTACCACACGCTGTATTCGACCTGGCAGAACCATTGAGCTTATCGAAGCGGTGATGACTAGTCGTGGCCGCGACTGTATTATTGCGCGCGCTTGGCGACTGATGACCCAAGACACTAGCGAGATCGCAGGTCTTGAGGATACGCCTGCCAAGCATCAACCCGAAGCGCTGCCAGTTTGGGAAGGCATGAAACAATGGCCGGGCGGGTTTATTGAGTCTGTTCATTTAGTTGCCGAAGCGGATCGACGTTCTGGAAAAGGTATGGTGTGGATCAGTAATGACGTGGACATGATCGAAGGCGAGGCGACCAGCGATCTAGTGAAGCTATTAGGGATGGTCGATACGGCGAATGGCGTGGTACAAAGACTGGGTCTTGGGCTGACAAAGCTTGAGTGGATGTTCCCTAACACTGACTTGCAAATCCATATGCACCGAGCGCCAAAAGGACAGTGGCTTGGTATTGAAGCGGTACAACAGTATGGCAGCGATGGTATTGGCTTAACGAGCGCGGTGCTGCATGATGTGCACGGCCCGTTTGGTCGTAGTGAGCAAATTCTGACCATTCGTCCAATGCCCAGCTAATTTAGCAAATGAGCTACTATTTTTCGCTCTTATTTTTACTCTATTAATACCTTAAAGGACAGCTGTTACGCTGTCCTTTTTTATGCGTTGAAGTAAATGAGTGTTGATACTCATTAGCAAACGATCTCATGTTATGATTATTAAAACAAAACTAAAAGATACAATTAATTTATTATACAAATGAAAGTAGTTCAGGTGTAATAGGCACTAGCAACGAGATCTTAAGCAAGCATGGGAAAGCGCAAGAGCGCTTATACTTCGACTAACTATTTATTTAATTGACCATTTAAAGGAATAACCCGATGAGTGATAATATGAATGACAAGAAATGCCCCTATAGTGCAACGCCGCTGACGATGAGCAATGGCGCGCCTGTTGTTGATAACGAAAATAGCAAAACCGCTGGCAAGCGTGGTCCACTACTAGCAGAAGACTTGTGGCTGAACGAAAAGCTTGCTGATCTCAACCGTGAAATTATTCCTGAACGCCGTATGCATGCCAAAGGTTCGGGCGCGTTTGGTACCTTTACCGTGACCAATGACATCACTCGATATACACGCGCTGGAATCTTTGATGAAGTCGGTAAACAGACTCAGATGTTTGCGCGCTTTAGTACCGTCGCAGGCGAGCGCGGCGCAGCTGACGCGGAGCGCGATATTCGCGGTTTTGCCTTAAAGTTCTATACGGAACAAGGTATCTGGGACTTAGTTGGTAATAATACGCCGGTATTCTTCGTCCGTGATCCGCGTAAGTTCCCTGATCTGAATAAAGCGGTAAAACGTGATCCGCGTACTAATATGCGTTCAGCGACCAATAACTGGGACTTTTGGACACTACTGCCAGAGTCTTTGCATCAAGTGACCATCACCATGAGCGAGCGTGGTATTCCCGCCTCGTATAGACATATGCATGGTTTTGGCTCGCACACTTATAGCTTTATCAATAGTGATAATGAGCGTTTTTGGGTCAAGTTTCACTTTGTCACTCAGCAAGGTATCAAAAACTTAACCGATCAAGAGGCCGCTGATATCATCGCAAGCAATCGTGAAAGCCATCAAGAAGATCTGCTCAATGCTATCGATAATGGCGACTTCCCAAAGTGGAAAATGTACGTGCAAATCATGCCAGAAACAGAGGCCGATAATGTACCGTATCATCCATTTGATTTGACCAAAGTCTGGCCAAAAGGTGACTATCCACTAATCGAAGTTGGCGAGTTTGAGCTTAACAGAAACGCTGAAAACTACCATCTCGATGTTGAGCAAGCGGCGTTTGCTCCGAATAATCTTGTGCCTGGTATCAGCGCCTCTCCAGATCGCATGCTCCAAGCACGTCTGTTTAGCTACGCTGATGCCCAGCGTTACCGCGTTGGCGTCAACCACAAGCAGATACCAGTCAATAAAGCGACTTGCCCTGTGCATAGCAATCACCGTGATGGTCTCATGCGCGTCGGTGACAACTATGGCGGTCGTCCGCACTATACGCCAAACAGCTTTGAGCAGTGGCAAGAGCAGCCGCAGTATGCTGAGCCGCCACTAAAGATCGATGGCTACGCTGAGCATTATGACTTCCGTGAAGATGATAATGACTACTTTAGCCAGCCGCGTGCGCTGTTTAACTTGATGAATGATGAGCAAAAGCAGGCTCTGTTCGATAATACGGCAAGAGCGATGGGCGATGCGCTAGACTTTATTAAGTATCGTCATATCCGTAACTGTCACTGGTGTGAGCCGGCTTACGGTGAAGGCGTGGCCAAAGCGCTAGGCTTGAGCGTCGAAGATGCGATGGCCGCTCGCGATAGCGATCCGGCTCGTGACTTGCCGAGCTGTTTGTAACTTATCATTCGATTCTGACATAAAACATGTAATACGTCACGATACCGCTTAAGGAAACTTAAGCGGTTTTTTTGTTTAACTTTTTATAGGGCTTTTAAACTTGAAATATTTGACCGCGACCCTATTAGTATAAACAGCCTAGCACTAATTGAGACTCTTAGTTTGAGGCGCTCAGTTAGTGCTACTGTTTTACGTTAATCTCAACTTTCCAATGAAGGAGTTCTTTATGAGTGACAACAACAACCCAGAATTAAAAAAACATAGTTTTGAGGCGGAAGTGGCGCAGTTGCTGCATTTAGTGACCCACTCTTTGTACTCTAATGCCGATATCTTTGTCCGTGAGCTGGTTTCAAACGCCTCTGATGCTTGTGACAAATTGCGTTTTGAAGCGACTAATGATGACAGCTTATATGAAGATGATGGCGAGTTAAAAATCCGTATTGCCGTTGATAGTGATGCCAAAACCATCACCTTTATCGATAACGGTATCGGCATGAATGAAGCCGATGCTATCGAAAATCTAGGTACTATTGCCAAGTCTGGCACTAAAGCCTTCTTGGATAAATTATCTGAATCACAAAAGCAAGACGGTCAATTAATTGGTCAGTTCGGTGTTGGCTTTTACTCTGGGTTTATCGTGGCCGACACCATTACGGTTGAGTCGCGTAAAGCTGGTGAGCCTGCGGAGCAAGGCGTACGCTGGATATCTGATGGCAGCGGTAGCTTCACGGTTGAGACGATCACCAAAGAAACTCGCGGCACATCCATCACCTTGCACCTAAAAGAAGAATACACCGAAGGCGAGGATAACTACCTCGACCGTGCTAAGATTAAGCGCTTAGTCAATAAATACTCAGACCATATCAGCCTGCCGATTCAGATGCGTAAAGAAGTCTGGCAAGAAGATGTTAAAGATGAGAACGACGACAGTGATACGCCTGCGGGCGGCGAGATGGTACTCACCGATGAGTGGGAAACTATCAATAAAGCCAGTGCGCTATGGACACGCTCAGCATCCGAGATCGAAGATGAAGAGTATGTCGATTTTTATAAAAACATCAGCTACGACATGGATGAGCCGCTGACGTGGACGCATAACCGCGTGGAAGGCCGCGTACAGTACACTCAGCTATTATATGTACCCAAAAAAGCGCCGATGGATCTATATACTCGTGAGCAGCAGCATGGGCTTAAGCTGTATGTCAAACGTGTATTTATCATGGATGACGCCGAGCAACTACTGCCTATGTACTTGCGTTTCGTCAAAGGCGTGATTGATTCAGCTGATTTGCCACTCAATGTCAGCCGAGAGTTATTGCAAGAGTCGCGTGATGTCAAATCCATCCGTGATGGTAATGCGCGCCGTATCTTGACTATGCTGGCAAGCCTAGCCAATAGTGAAGACAGCGACAAGCAAGACAAATTCGCGCAGTTTTATAGCGAGTTTGGCGATGTCATCAAAGAAGGTCTTGGCGAGGACATGGGTAACCAAGAGCGTATCGCTAAGCTGCTGCGTTATGCCACTAGCACTAATGACAAAGTTGAGACTAGCTTTGAAGACTACAAAAGCCGCATGATTGAGGGTCAAAAAGCCATCTACTATCTCACCGCGGACAATCTTGCAGCGGCCAAAAACAGCCCGCAGCTTGAACTATTTAAGAAAAAAGGCATCGAGGTCATCTTAATGACCAGCCGTGTTGATGAGTGGGCGATGAACTTCTTAACCTCATTCGATGAGACCCCACTACAAAATATCGCGAAAGGCGCGGTGGACTTAGGCGACTTGCAGGACGAGGAAGAAAAGGCGGAAGCTGAAAAGGCGCAAGAGTCTATGAAGCCTGTGGTTGAAAAGCTAAAGACCGCCCTAGATACACGCGCTAAAGACGTACGCGTATCGAACCGCTTAGTCGATAGTCCTGCGATACTCGTTACTGCAGAGGGTGAGCTGTCACCGCAGATGATTCAGATGCTCAAGCAAATGGGTCAAGAAGTACCAGAGACGCAGCCTATCTTGGAGGTCAACCCAGAGCATCCGCTGATTAAAAAGTTAGAGTCCAGCGAGCAGTTCGACGACCTTGCTCAAGTGATCTTTGATCAAGCGCTGCTGGCAGATGGTGGTCAACTCGATGATCCAGCCGCTTATCTCAAACGCGTTAATGAGTTATTGATGCGCTAGTATAAGATTGCTTGAATCTATAGTGTTAAGCTACAGAGGAGATCTAGTAATAGGTCTCCTTTTTTTAGGTATAAATCGGAGCAGCGACTTATTGTATAGCGGTTTTACAAATCAGCCTTATCGCCTGAAGCGACAATCCGTTACAATTGTTTTAGTTTAACGGGCAAAACGAATAGACTTTGATTTTGCTTACTATGGTCTTGCTTGCCTTTTATTTAGTATATTTTTATTCAATACTGTTTTATTTAATATGGTTTTGCTAATGATTAGCTGCTAGTACACCATGCCTTCATTTTCTTGGCTCGATAGAGGTTTAAGTCTTTGTCACTCTCGTCCCTAAAAACCGTCTCCCTTCAGCGCTTCTCTCTTAATTTTGCAGCCAATATCATTGCCGCTATTTGGATGCTGATTGGCTCTACGCGTGCCTTTTCTTGGGTAAAGCCTACCTTTGTACAGTTTGCTTGTTTTGCTCTAATAGCGCTTGGAAGCAATGTACTTTTTTCTTGGCTAGCGGCAGAAAGTGGTAGCGTTTTTAATGAGCAAGGCTTAGTCAGTTACCTGATATGGCCGGTGATTATTCTGCTAGCAGGTATTATTCTAGCGCGGCGATCTGGCAATCAAAGCTTATTGTTTGTGCCAGCGGTATTATGGTTAGTGGCAGATAGTATCTCGGCGTTACTACAAAGCTTAGTGCAGTTTTTTGGCACTCAAAACTGGCTGCCAGATTGGAGTTACTCGTTTTTACCGGTATTATTTTTAGTACTGTTTTTATGGCAAACTCTCGCACTGTTATGGATCTTCTCGCAGCGCTTGCGAACGCCTTGGTGGGAGCGCATTATCGTGCTGATAGGAGCTGTGGCCCTGCTGACTATTTGGCAAAAAAACGTCGCCGATCAGCCTATTTTCAAACCCATACCCGTAGAGCCAATACTAGAAGAAGCGGCTATTTATAAGCAGCCTGAGCTGCTACAAAACGCCTTAGCGAGTATTGATGCTAGCATCTTAGGTAAGACGGAATGGTACTTTATGGGCGTTGCAGGGTTCGCCGGGCAAGAGGTTTTTCGCTCTGAGATCAATCATGCTCGCGAGCTGTTTGATGTGCGTTTTGGTATAAGTGGGCGCTCGTTGTCTTTAATTAATAACCGCTATAGCTGGCTGGATGAGCCGATAGCGACGAAGACCAGTATTTTACGAGGGCTAAAAAAGATCGGTGAGCAAATGAATAGCGATGAAGATGTGTTGCTGCTCACCTTATCGTCACACGGTAACGAAGATATTCTGCAATTGGCAAACGCACCTGTAGCAATGGATAATTTAGAGTCGGCGTGGCTGCGCGAGGCTTTGGACGAGGCCGGTATTCGCTGGCGGGTTATTATCGTATCGGCTTGCTATTCAGGCTCTTTTATTGACGAGCTGACCTCACCAACCACAGTCGTTATTACCGCATCTGCAGCGGATAAGATGTCATTTGGCTGTACCAATAGCGCTGAGATGACTTATTTTGGTCAAGCGTTCTTCGCGGAGAGCCTACGTAAAAACACCAGCTTTGCCGCTGCCTTTAAAGATGCAAGCTTACGCATACAAGAGCGCGAAAGTATGATGGGGTTTGAGCCGTCAGAGCCGCAGATGGTTGTGGGCAGCTTAATGAAAACGGCGTTGCCCGCTTTTGAGCAGGTGTTATTTGATCAGCAGCGCGCACTGCCGCCATCTGCTATAGTTGACACAAACTAAAAGGGTCGCGCTTTAATGGGCTACGATATCACCACCCCTTAACAAAGCGCTAAACAAAGCCAATGGATAGTCGGCGGATAGTTTGTATAATAGAGATCAAGTCTGCTGTAACTTGCTATATGAATAATAATAAGCTATGTGAATAATAAGTCTGCTTTTAACGGCATTTGCATAACACGATAAATATAACGTATTTTTTAATGAACAATATAACGATAACAACGGTAAATCTAAAAGGATATCAATGATGAGTCAGTATTCTAAGCAAAAGTTATCTGTCAGCTCAAAATTGACACAAATCAGTGCTAATCGCTGCTTTGATGGCGAGCAGCACTATTATCGCCATGAGTCATTAGCGACTAACACGCCCATGACCTTTAGTATTTATTTGCCAGATGAGGCATTAGCCGGTCAGCGTTGTCCGGCGATACTATATTTATCAGGATTGACTTGTAATGCTGATAACGTCACCCATAAAGCGCACTTCCAACAAAAATGCAGCGAGCTTGGTGTCATCTTTATCGCCCCAGACACCTCTCCTCGTAGTAGCGACGATATTGATGTGGCAGATGATGAGCGTTACTTTGTCGGGCAGGGCGCAAGCTACTATGTCGACGCGATAGAGGCGCCATGGTCAGAGCATTTTAATATGCAAAGTTACATCGTTGATGAGTTTTATGACTTAGTGCGTCAAGAGTTTCCGGTGAATAGTATCGGTATTACGGGTCATTCTATGGGCGGTCATGGTGCATTACTATTAGGCTTTAAATATCCTAGTAAGTTCGTTAGTGTCTCAGCGTTGTCGCCGGTGTGCGCTGCGAGCGAATCGGATTGGGGACAAGCGGCCTATACCCAGTATTTCGGTGACGATAAGTCATTATGGCAACAAGCTGATGCCGCTAAGGTTATAGCAAAGGCAGGACAGCAGTACGCCAGCTTATTGGTAGACCAAGGCGCTGCCGATAACTTTTTGAGTGAGGGGCAACTACAAACCGAAAAGCTGCAACAGGCTTGTAAAGACGCGCAGCAGCCTTTGACCCTACGTTATCAAGCGGGTCACGATCACAGTTACTATTTTATCCAAACGGTCATCGAAGATCACATTTGGCACCATTATCGTCAAGCGCAGCTAAGCTAAACTCATATCAAGCGCCTCACATTATACCGAGCAAGCGGTGCTAGCTGAGCCGCCAGTCTATGCAGACGGCAATATCGTATTAGACGAAGTACAGACGTCAAGAGTCATCGAGATGGCATGGGAAGATAGAACGCCATTTGCCGCGATAGAGCATAGCTATGGTCTTGATGAGACGGCGGTAATTAAGCTGATGCGTCATGAGCTAAAGCCGTCATCTTTTCGATTGTGGCGTGAGCGGGTAACGGGCCGTAACACTAAGCATGAAGCCAAACGCGACTTTGAAGTGGGCCGCGCTTATAGCAAGACTCAGTATAAACCGCGTTAGTGCTTCTCAAATTATTTCTTATTTTAATACCCATTAAAGAGGTAGCTCTCCTATGATTTGTCCTGATAAGCAGTACTTAATCGCCCCTTCTATTTTATCCGCTGACTTTGCTCGATTAGGCGAGGAGGTCGAAAACGTCTTGGCAGCAGGGGCCGATGTTATTCATTTCGATGTCATGGACAATCACTACGTACCGAACTTAACTTTTGGTAGCATGATCTGTCAGGCGCTGCGTGATTATGGTATCGACGCGCCTATCGACGTGCACTTAATGGTAGCGCCTGTCGATGGTATGATTGAGCAGTTCCTACACGCCAATCCTAGCGTTATTACCTTTCATCCTGAAGCCAGCGATCATATCGATCGCTCATTGCAGCTGATCAAAGACGGCGGCGCGAAATGCGGCTTAGTGTTCAATCCAGCGACACCACTGCATTATCTAGATTATGTGATGGACAAGGTCGATCAAATTTTGCTTATGAGTGTCAATCCTGGCTTTGGCGGACAGTCATTTATCGAAGGCACGTTGGATAAGGTACGACAAGTACGTCAGCGTATCGATGCAAGCGGCCGCGATATCAGGCTAGAGGTCGATGGCGGTATCAAAGCCAATAATATCCGCGCTATCGCGGAGGCAGGCGCTGATATGTTTGTTGCCGGCTCAGCTATTTTTAACCAAGACGATTATAAAGTCGCTATTGATGCTATGCGTGCTGAGCTTGCAAAAGCAGGCGAGTAGTCGCGGCTCGCTCTGTCTCTTGTTTTTAGGCCTATAAGCCTCCATCTAGATAAGACGAAATAAAAGGTCGTACCAGCTGATTTGAGCGCACTATACTATCAATTGATATGACTATTAATTGAGATGACTATTAATTGAGATGACTGTTAATTGAGGTGACTTATGACTACGCCAATCAATAGCCAAAACCCGAGTTTAAAGGCTGACGCTCCTGCGTCTAAGCCGCGTAGCTTAGTGCCCAAAGGCATTACTATTGGTTTAGCTGTTTTTGCTTTAATACTAAGCTCAGCAGGCTACGGCTTTCGCCTGATAGTAGGTCACGATATTAGCGAGGTTATGCTTCATGCGGCAGTGCTAGTTCCTGCTTTTATCATTGGTATTCCCTTACTGTTTTGGCTTGGCTCAAAGATCTTTAATAAGCTTAATGGCACGCAGATAGAGGGCTGGAATGCGATAAGTTTAGGCTATCTGACCTCTTGCATCTCATTATTATGGATCATGGGCACTTATAGCTGATCTTGTCTTATGCCATAATTCTCCTACCTTTAATAAGCTATTACTAGCTTAGATCATAAAAACGACTGAGTTTTTGTATGCAAATTATGCCCACTCGCATTGCCAATGTTATCTACCCTAAAGAGTTACCGAATGGTCTATTTACCAGTCTTATTATTGCCTGCTTATTATTAGGGCTTGCAGGATTAAGTAAAGGCACGGGCCAAGAGGGTTGGCTCAATGTGATAGAGAACTGGCTGCTAATGCTGCTAATATTGCCAACGGCGACCGCTGTGGTGGCTTTACCTTTTAAATACCGCGATCCGACTTTAGAGCTCAAGCTCATGTATTACCTAGGGATGTTTGTAGCTTTCTTATTTACCATCGCCAAACTGCGCTACTGGCGTTGAATATTAGCCCTTGAAATTGAGAGCTAAAGCGTCCATTGTATGAAGTAACGAAGACTTTTCTCGAGCGCTGTAGAGGATTAAATCATTAGTTCTCAAGACAGCAAGCTACGGGATAATAAGGAAACACGAGATGCCATACGATATTGATAATGAGATAGAAGTGGAGACTGATAATACTGATCCGTTTTCAGGATTTGCCAAAGAGACGACGCTTGAGCTGATTGAGGCTGATGATGGTACGCTATTACTGCGTGATTCGGATAAAAATGAAGAAGCGCTGATGACGATTGATTTCTCCGATAAGCTAAAAGACTTATTGGGCAGCGATACGCAATCTATCGGTCAGCACATGATTCATGCCGCTATTCAGGTCATTATGCAAAAGCAGATGAGCCAGTGGCATGCCCATGTCTACGACAAAGAGCCGACGCATTATAGTTAACGCAATACTGGGTTTGGCTTAGCTAGTATTTATTAGTTAGCATTTAACAGAACAGGTATTAAAAGGAACAGGTAATAAAAGCTAAAACGTGGCGCAAAAAAAGGGTTTATCATGTGATAAACCCTTTTTTTATGCAAATATCAGCGATTAATATAAACGCAGATTATTTGATTTTAGCTTCTTTAAAGATCACATGCTGGCGAACTTTAGGATCAAACTTTTTGATTTCCATTTTGCCAGGCATTGTGCGCTTGTTTTTAGTCGTCGTATAGTAGTATCCAGTACCAGCAGTTGATACTAATTTGATTTTATCTCTCATGATAATTTCCTTTAAAAGTGGCAGAGCACTAAGTTTAAATGGGACTTAAACTTTTTGACCTTGTGCACGCAGATCAGCTAGCACTTTATCAATACCTAATTTATCGATGGTACGCATACCTTTGGTAGACACACGTAGACGTACAAAACGATTTTCAGACTCTACCCAAAAACGATGATGCTTTAGGTTTGGTAGGAAGCGACGACGGGTTTTGTTGTTCGCGTGCGAAACATTATTACCCACCATAGGGCGCTTTCCAGTCACTTGGCAAACTCTAGACATGGCGAACTCCTAATCTATGAGGTATGGGGTTTATCCCATACCAGTCTGGGCAAGTTGCGCGAATATGCGGCATGGACACAGCAGCGGCATCTTTGCACCAAACAAAACTATATGAAGGTTGAGCTGGCATTACTGTTATCTAAAGGCAAATAACAGAGTGACCAATTCAGAAAATTTAAAGGCGACATTTATACCATAAAATAGCTAAATACTCAAACTATTTTACAATAATAGTCGATCTCAATGGAGCTTATTATACCTTGAATTTGCATCTACAGGGGAATGATTAAGTGACTTTAAAATCTAATTATCGATTGTAAGTTTCGACAAAATTCAGTAAAGTTACTGTGATAAAATCAATACAAACTATTAATATGTAGTATATTATTACATTCTTAGTTTATTTTTGCCTATAGCTCATAGGTACCTCATTCTTTGTGTTTGCTTTGTCAAATAAATTGTCGCTCGTGCGGAGTCCCAGATATGTTCTATAGCTCACTACCTCTTAGCTCTAAATTATTTAAGTTCACGGCGCTGTCTGTAGCGTTATCCTTAGCAGGCTGCGGCGGCGGTGGTGACGATGGCGGTACAGATATACTTCCGCCAAAACCAGATTTAGATAATCCAGGTACAGGTGACAATGGTGATAGTGGAAGTAACGATAACGATGGTAGTGATAATGGTGAGCAGACGCCTGCAGAAGACTTTAGTTTACAAAGACTTTATACCGTTCCAACTAATATTAAGCTTACAGACGAGCCTGTCACTTTTATTGTAACTGTAAAAGCGGTCGAAAACACAACCGGAGGCGCTGCCATCGATAAAGCGGTTAGCTTAAGTGTTGATGACACTAGCAATACGGGTGTGACTATTCAAGGCGCGAGCGTTCAAAATACTGATGACAAAGGTGAAGCCACCTATGAGCTAAGGCTCAACCCTTTAGTACTTAATGAGACGCAAAAAGCGGATTTACTTAATAATGGGTTTGGCTTAAAGGCTACGGCCAGTCGTCCCTCAGATGGCTCGACATTCACTCAAGTATTAAATGTTGGCGTCAGCAAAGAGGGTAGCGGCGATGGTACACAAACTGAGGTTAGTAGCTTAAATATAGAGAATAGCATTCAGACAAACTCTGTTTCGAACAATAAGCTCAACCCTTACGGCGATAGTGCTACCTTTAGTGTCATTCTCAAAAATACAGATGGTGCGCGTGCCAGTGATGTTGAAGTTGGAATAGGTATAGCTGATATTAAAGGTATCGCTATTGTCGGTGGCAATAGCAGAACCACTAACGAAAATGGCATTGCAACCTTTAATATTAAAATCGACGAAAATTTAACTAAAGCTCAGCGTGATACGCTATTAAATGGCGTAGTTTATGCGATTAATATTATCGAAAAAAATGGTGCTACTAAAGAAGTTACAGGCACACTGGAAGTATCGCTACCTATATCAGATTATAAGCTTGATATCTCAGGTAACGATAATAATCTCAATGCTTATGGCGACAAGCAAACGCTCACTATCAACGCTAACGCTATCAGTAATAAAGTACCAACAGATATTGAAAATACGCAAGTAACCATCAAACTTAACAATAACATCAAAGGGGTCAGTTTAAGTAAAGAGTCTCTGTTCCTTGATGCTAAAGGCCAAGCGCTCGTCGATATCGTAATTGCTCCGACATTGAGCACTGCAGATCGTAGCAAACTTGCACAAGACGGTATCAGCTATACAGTCACTTTATTTGAGCCAAACAAAGCGATTACTGTAGCGAATGGCGAGAGCCAGGTAGAGATACCCGCCGCGCAATATCAAATCAAGGCGGGCAGCGTCAGCAAACCTAGAATCTCAAGCTTTGGCAGTAGCGTGGACATCAGCTTTCGCGTAAGCGATAAAGACGGCGGCGCAGTTGCAGGCGAAACTGTCACCGCGCGCTTGCCTTCATTATTGACCCAAAACGGACTATTAGGCTTAGACAGCAATGCTACGCAAACTACGGATAATAAAGGTATGGTCAGCTATACCGTCAGTATTCCAAAAGGATTATCAGAAAGTAATCGCGCAATCTTAGAAAGCGCAGGTGGTTTTGTACTGAGTGCAAAAGCCACTGAGTCGTCAGGTGCAAGCAGCAACATTGATAGTAAACGCGTACAAATCACCGCAGAGAGTGAAACTATCTTAAGCTCTACGAGCGCTCCAAATGCGGTCAATGTGCTAAAAGATAGCTTCAGTATCCAAGTTGATGCCAAGCGCCCTGATGGTAGCGCCGCAAATGACAAACCGGTCAAACTGACTATCAATAACGTCTCAGGCGTGAGTATCGAAGGCAGCGAGAAGGTCACTAATAGTGCCGGTAAAGCTACCTTCAAAGTCAATATTCAAAACTTGACTGACACGCAGCGTGATAATTTAGTCAAAAATGGTATTCCTTACACCGTGACCTTAACTGACGATGATGGTATCACCAGTGAGTCGGATACCGTATCTGTCATCATGCCTGTCGCCGAATATAAAATAAACACAGGCACAGCAAGCAAAAACAAACTACTCAGTACTGGCGGCGAGACCACTATCAGCTTCCGTGTTAATGATAAAACTGGTGGTATCGTGGCAGGACAACAAGTGGTCGCGAGCTTGCCCAGTACCTTAACGCAAAAAGGGTTGGTCACACTTACTAGCGCCGCCAATCAAACGACAGATGCTCAAGGTATCGTTGACTATACTGTGCGCATCCCTGAAGGGTTGTCCGTTGATCAGCGTAAAGCTATTGAAAGCAGTGGATTTTCATTAACCGCAAGCCTGACAGAAACATCAGGTGTAAGCGTTAAAGCCAACAGTGAAAAAATTAATGTCAATGCGGATCCGACTAGGAGTGATATCGTCGTCAGCGCCAGCACTATGCCAAGCGTAGTCAATGTGTTGAAAGACAGCTTTAGTATTCGCGTGGCCGCCAAGCAGCCTAATGGCAATGCCGCTATCAATAAACCGGTTGAGCTTAATATCTCAGGGGTTAAAGGCATCAGTATCGCAGGCAATAAGCAAACGACAGATGGGTCGGGTAATGCCTCATTTACCATTAACATTGATCCAAGTCTAAGCTTGGCAGATCGCCGTACTATCGCCGCTAGTAATATCGATTATCAAGTTATCTTAACCGATAGTGATAGCAGTGCTATCGAAAGCTTTACCGCTCAGGCTGAGATACCGCAAGCACAGTACCAAATCAAGTTTGGGCAAATCACCAATAGAGAGCTGTCAAGTACTGGCGGCACAACCACAGTCAGCTTTCGCGTCAATGACAAAGATGGCGGCGTGATCGCAGGACAGAGCGTAACCGCAAGCTTACCGCAAGATCTCGTTAACGCTGGCGCCATCACTTTAGATGGAAACAGTAAAAAAGCCACAGATGCAAACGGCATGGTTAGCTTCAATGTGCGTGTGCCGACAGGGCTGACTGCTGAGCAAAGAACATTGCTCGAGGACAACAGCGGCTTCCCACTAAAGGTAATAGCCATTGAAGCGTCAGGGGCCAATAGTACGACTAGTACAGCAATTGGCGTCACCGATGAGGTGCAAAAAAGCCAAACCGTACTGACTGCACAGACTACGCCAAAAACGGTCAATGTCTTAAAAGACAGCTTTATCATCCAAGTCTCAGGCAAGCGTTCTGATGGCAGCGCGGCGACTGATAAAGTAATCAAGCTCACCATCGACAACGTCGAAGGCATGAGCGTTCAAGACAATGAGCAGGCGACCGATAGTGCTGGTAACGCCTCCTTTACTGTCAATATCGACCCAAGCTTAACCAAAGCTCAGCGTGACGCCATCGCAAAATCTGGCATCAGCTATACTGCTGTCTTAACTGACGCTGACGGTGTGAGCACGCAAAGATTTGAATCAGCGGCAGTCGTGCCTGAGGCGCAATACAAAATCAGCTTTGGTCAGATCAGTAGTGCGCAGTTATCAAGCGCTGGCAGCACAACCACGGTCAGCTTCCGTGTCAATGACAGAAATGGCGGTGTCATCGCAGGTCAAAAGGTGGTTGCCGAACTGCCAGCTGCACTGGTTAAAGCCGGCTTGATAACGCTAGACGGTAGCGCGACGCAAACCACTGACAATAACGGTATGGTCAGCTTTAATGTGCGCATACCAACAGGGTTGAGTGCTAATCAGAAAAAACAGCTTGAAGATAATACTGGCTTTCCATTAAAAGTCAAAGCTATTGAGGCATCAGGCGCTAGTAGCACAGCCAGTACGACAATTGGCGTAACTGATAAAGCCCAAGTCAGCAAAACCATCCTACGCACTCAAGTAACGCCAAGAACTGTCAATATTTTAAAAGATAGCTTTACCATTCAAGTCTCAGGTAAGCGTCCTGATGGTAGTGCGGCGGCATATAAAGTGGCGAAGCTCACAATCAATGCCACTGGTATCAGCGTCGAAGACGATGAGCGAGCGACAGACGATGCCGGTAATGCCACGTTTACTGTCAATATCGATCCAAATCTTAGCAAGGCTGAGCGTGAGGCGCTAGTGACCTCAGGTATTGATTATACTGTCAGCCTAACTGACGATGATGGTGTGGCCAGCAGTAAGTCTAATGTGTCTGTAATGATCCCTGCTGCAGAGTATCAGATCAATTTCGGTCAGCTTAGCAACACGCAATTGTCAAGCTCAGGCGGCAGCACTGTCGTCAGCTTCCGCGTTAATGATAAAAGAGGCGGCGTGATTGCAGGGCAAGAGGTGACTGCCGAATTGCCTGAAAAGCTGGTCGGACTTCTTATCCTAGATGGTCAAGCGACCAAAGCGACCAATGAGAGTGGTGTGGTCAGTTATACGGTTCGCGTTCCTGCCGGACTCAATGCCGATCAGAAGAAAACGCTTGAATCTGCTAATCAGTTTGTATTGATGGCAAGTATGGTTGAAGCGTCAGGGGCCCGCAGTGAACAGCCAAGTGCTAGCATTAGTATTAGCAGTAAGGTTGCCGTGAGTAAAACCCGTGTCCGCTCAAATACTATCCCCAGTGTGGTCAATATTCTAAAAGACCAGTTTAAGATCCAAGTATCTGGTAAGCGCGTTGATGGTAGCGCCGTGTCTGATAAAGCCGTTAAGCTGATTATCAAAGATGCGCCTGGTATTAGCATCGAAGGCAATGAGCAGATCACAGATGCTGCGGGTAATGCCGTCTTTACTATTAATATTGACCCAAGCCTCACTCAAGAACAGCGTGAAAAACTGGCAGCAAGTGGTATCAATTACACGGCTGTATTGACAGATACCGATGGAATCTCTGAAGAGAGCTTTACCGTGGCGGCATCTGTTCCTGATGCCGAGTATAATATCAAGGCAAGCCCAAGCAGCACTACTCAGCTGCCAAGCTCAGGCGGCTCAGTGGTCGTCAGCTTCCGCGTGACGGACAAGTCAGGCGGCGTTATCGCCGATCAAAGCGTCACTGCAAGCTTACCCAAAGCATTGGCAGAGGCAGGGTTATTGGCCTTTAGCGGCAGTGCGGCGCAGACGACCAATGCTCAAGGTGTGGTCAATTATACGATCAACGTCCCTAGCAATCTAAATGCCGCTCAAAAAGCGCAGCTAGAGGGTGTCAAAGGCTTTAAGGTTAAAGCGATTCTAGCAGAAACCTCAGGCGCGCGCACGCCAGTTGAGAGTCAATCAATTACCATTAGTGCCTCTAGTAAGACCACCTTGACATCAAATAGTACGCCAAGTGTCATCAATATTCTAAAAGACAGCTTTGTTATAAACGTACGCGGCAAACGCCCAGATGGCAGCGCCGCCGCCGGCAAAGCTGTCAAACTGGTTATTGATAGCACACCTGGCCTGAGTATCGAAAATAGTGAAGGGCGCACCAATGCCTCAGGTACAGCCAGCTTCACTGTCAACATCGACCCAAGCCTCACTCGCAAACAACGTGAGGCCATTGCCGCCAATGGCATTGCTTATACCGCCATCCTAACCGATGACGACGGTATCGAAGAGCAAAGTTTCACGGCAAATGCTGAAGCACCTGAAGCACAGTACCAAATCAACTTTGGCACGAGCAGTCAAACCCAGCTACCAAGCTCAGGTGGCAGCACCGTCATCACCTTCCGCGTCAATGATAAAAACGGCGGCGTGATTGCAGGTACTGATGTTACTGCCAAGTTACCGGACAATCTAGCTGGGCTTGTGACGTTAGATGGTAGCGCCGCACAAGTCACCAATGATCAAGGTGAAGTCAGATACACGGTACGCGTGCCTCAAGGTCTAGATGCAGCGCAAAAGCAAACGCTTGAAGATGCCAGTGGTTTTGTATTAACAGCCCGCGTCACCGATGCTCTCGGACGCAGTACAGAGGCCACAAGTAACAATATACTCATCACTGATGATACTGTCCTTAGCGATATCGTGCTCAGTACCAACGCTACCCCTAATGGCGTCAGTGTCTACGATGATCAGTTTATCGTTACTATCACAGGCAAATACCCTGATGGTAGTGCTGCGCTTGGTAAACAGGTCAAATTGAGTATCCAAGACGCGCCAGGTGTGGTCATCGAAGACAGTGAGCAGACGACTGACAAAGCCGGCCGAGTCACCTTTACAGTCAATATCACGCAGCCGCTAACCGAGGCTCAAAAAAGTGCGCTGATTAAAAACGGCATCAACTACGTCGCCACCATCACCGATGACAATAACCTTAAAAAGTCTATCAGCGATAATATAACGGTCAAAGAGCCTGCAACCAGCTTATATTTCGCCTCTATCGTCACCCCAACCATCAGCGAGCTTGGCGGCGAGGGCATCATCAAGGTACAATTGTTAAACAATAAAACCAATAGTGCTGCAGAAGGCCAAGAGGTCAGTATCCTCCTTGGCAAAAAAGCGCAGGACTATGGCGTTACGGTCAATACCGACAGCAGTACCATCGACTTCAACGGTGAAACGACCTTTATCGTAACTATCCCTGAAGGGTTGAGCTATGAAGAGCGTGAAGAGCTCAAAAATGTTGGCATCAATTATCAGCTGTCTTATGTTGAAAAAGGCGGTAAATATACCTCTAATATTGGACAAATTAACATTGTCAGACCAGCAGTTGATCTGAGCGTCTTAAATAACCCAACGCTTATCAACAACCGTCCGTACTATACCTTGAATGGTGAAGGCGATACGGTCGTTGTAGGTGCAGGTATCAGCACAGAGACCACCAATATCCCAATCAGTGGTCAACCGGTGACCATTGACTTTAAGGACAGAGCATTAGCAAAGCTATTGACCGTTAATGGCAAAGCAGGTGATAGTATCACCTCTGTGACCACAGACGCTAGCGGTAATGTCAGCTTTACCGTCACTGTGCCTAATAACTTAACTAAAGAGCAAAAAGCGGCGCTAAAAAACAAAACGCTTGAAGCTGTGTTGCGTGAAACTTTGACAGGTAAAACGCAAGCGATTGAGTTCAATGTACAGTCCACTAAAGCCGCGATTGATCTGATTGATTTGACACCTACGCCACTCAATCTAAACGGTGGTGAAACACAGGTTGAAGTGATTGCTAAAGACAGTCAAGACAATGTGATTGCAGGGCAAAAGGTTTTCTTGGCACTGCCTGCTGCGATTGCAGAGCAAGGCGTGCGTCTGGTCAGCGGTAAAGAGCAGGTCACTAATAATTCAGGGGTAGCTAGTTATACCCTTGCCGTACCAGCAGGGCTGACAGAGGAACAGAAAAAAGCGATTGGTTCAAGCTTTTTTATCGTCTTCTCAGCAGCGGATGCCAATGGTAATATCGCTACCCAAACTAGTACTGTTACTACGACTACGCCTAGTAGTGCTACAGGTACGACAGAAAGTATCGCTATCGGCGCTAATAAGGTAGTTAGTACTAAAGGTGATACCTTTAAAGTCTTTGTACGCGCGACAGATAATGATAAGGCTATTGGTAATCGTGAAGTGCGCCTAAGCGTTGATAATCCGATTCAAACAGGCGTTAGTATAGTTGGTAGTAGTACAGCCAGTACTAATAGTGACGGTGTGGCAACATTTGACCTTAAACTTGAGCCTGGCGCTAATGTCAATCAAGCGATTTTAGAGGCAGGTATCAAGGTCACAGCGACAACTAAAACGACTGGTGGCTTTGATATTGAGTCAGACTATATTGTACCTGTAGATACCGCGACCATTGATGAGTATCAGATCCTTGTCAGCTCTGATAAGTCCACGCTAACTACTGGTGGAGATCAAACCAATGCCACCTTCCGCGTGACTGACAGTAAAGGCGGTATCCTAGCCGGCGTTCCTGTACAGCTGGCTATTACCAATCTAGCGGCGAGTGGAGCGGCACTTACGACACCAAGCATGGTAACCACTGATGCAAATGGTCAAATTGATGTCGGCGTACTTTTAGCCGCCGGCAGTATTAATGCGCGCCTAAATCACACTATTGATATTGAAGCCAAGATAGTTACCCCTGAATATGATGCTAATGGTGTTGTCACATTGACTACCCGTGAAAGTAAAATTCTAAGTCTATCAGCGGTGGGTACAAAAATTAGTATCGAAGCGAGTAATACTAAGCTACAAGATGGTGAGACGATTACCATCACTACTATACTTGTTGATGGTGCAGGGCAGACGATTGGTAATACAGCAATGCAGCTGGTTGACGCGAATGGTGATTTAATTACACCAGCGGCAATAGCAAATACTAATAGCGATGGACAGGCAACTTTTGAAGTCAAAGAGGATCAGCTTACCTTTGACAGTAACGGCAACTTGCAAGTGTTTGCGCGCGCTGTTGGCGAGGATAGTATCAATACTCAGCGTAGTCTTACTAGCATTGATCTGGTCAAAGTCTCGCAAGCAGGCATCAGCTTTATTAACATTGAAAAGCTGTATGATGTCAATGAGCCACAAGAGATTCAAATCCAAATCCGTGCTGATAATGCTAACCAAGCGAATTCACTGATAGGGAAGCAAGTAGAGTTACAAACCTCATTAGGTAGCTTAATTACTAGTTATATCAGTAAATTTAACGGTGAAGTTGTTGTCTCTAAACCCATTAAACCCAGCGATATTCAAGGCAACGTCATTACTGTAAAATTTTGGCTGAAGTCTGAGCTTGCTGGCACAGCGGTACTACAGGCGACAGTATTAGGCGCAACCCTACAAAACGGCGAGCCCCGTTATCAGACCACTGTTGATACACGCTTCCGTGCGACAACCCCTGCAAAAATGCTGTTCCAAGCGGTTAAATCGGTTATCACTCCTGGCACCAGCACCGAAGTTGTCGCGACGGTCAAAGATGAAAATGATGTACCCGTCGAAGGGCAAACGGTCGTATTCAGTCGTGCGTCAGATTCTTCAACGGGCCGCTTATCGGCTGCAACAGCAGTAACAGATAGTAGAGGTGAGGCGCGTGTCGTCTATCAAGCCAATGCCAGCTCACCTATCGGCGGTGTGATTATCAACGCACGCTTATTGCAAGATGATGCCAATATCGGTAGTAAGACCACTAACATTACCGTCTCAGAAGAAGCGGTCTATACTACTTTAGCATTCGCTAATAAGTTATCTTCTGATGATATTTACTATACGGTACGTGGTTCGATATCAGTCATGGATGGCTCTGGTCGTGCTGTAGCGGATCAGGAGGTATCAATTAAGTCTTATGCAACGGAATATGCTCAAGGCGTATATTGTTTATTAAATAGCACAACGACTTATCAAGCTGCTGATATCGATGAGCTTGATGAATTTGGCAATGTGATTCAAACCACTACACCTGAGCCTCAAGTATTCTCTGAAAAAACGCCAGTACCACTACGTTCTGATTGGTATCCTACTGAAGATGCCAACTATAACTACACTTTAGACCAAGACTCAGACCCTATTTCAAATGAAGATAGAAATCTAAATGGTACACTCGAAGCTATCAATCCCGTGACTATCATTGGTGGTACGCTCTCAGATGACGGTTATTCGTTTGTTACAGATGATGAAGGCCGTGCAGACTTTGAGATTCGCTACCCACTACGTTACTCTAACTGGGTAAAAGTACGGTTCGACGCCTCTACCTTTGTCAACGGAAGCGAAAACACCCAGAGTATTAACTTCCAGCTACCGGTAGCAGTAGACGACTTATCCGTTAGTGGTGACGACCTGATAACACCTTGGATTGGTAATACCAGTCCGTTTGGTGATGGTGGCGCAAGATGTGCTAATAGTTTAAGCGTAACAATTAATGAGAACGAGTCACGTACTAGAGTCACTCTATCTCCTTATTCGCCAAACTATAATGTAACAATTAATGGTCAGTCATCAAGTAATCAGCCAAACGCAGGCTTCAATACTTATATTATAGATTTTAACCAAGCGTTCGAACTTGGGTCAACAGTTTCTGTTAATAGAAATGGTTTTGGCTTCTCCAAAGCTATTAAGCTAAGTGATAACTAAAGAGTTATCTAACTGATCTCTCAGTTTGTTTCGCCTAAACCCTCAACCCCGCGTTGGGGGTTTTTTACATTCATAATCTAAATAACCAAATACAAGTAACTCAATCAGCAAAGTTTTGCAAAATCTATTAAAATAGCCGATTTGCTATGCCATTAGAATACTTTTAACTGATGGCAGGCTACGTTTCATTTTTAATTGGGCGCACTATGTCAGACAATACCACGACTGCTACAGCAAGCATAAAGTCGAGCAAAACTTCTCAAAATGTACTATCTACTGATGTTATTGATACCGCGACGCTACTCATTAAGTGCCGCGATCAAGCGGGCATCGTGCAAGCGGTATCTGAATTTATTCATCGCTATGGCGCGAACATCATCACCTTAGATCAGTACTCCACCGCGCATGAGGGCGGGCAGTACTTTATGCGTTTAGAGTTTGCTTTGGCAGGCTTGAGCGAAATTATGGATAACTTTGAGGCCAGTTTTGCGCATACGGTTGCTAAGCGCCACAACATGACGTGGCGGCTACACAACAATGCCATCAAGACCAAAGTCGGTATCTTAGTGTCAAAGTTCGATCATGCATTATTGGACTTATTATGGCGTCATCAGCGCGGCTTGCTCGATTGTGATATTACGTGTGTGGTCAGCAACCATCCTGACCTGCGCCAAGCGGTAGAAAACTTTGGCATCACTTTTCATCATGTACCGGTGATGAAGGACAACAAAGCAGATGCCGAAGAGCAGATTCATACGCTGATGGCAGGCAATGACTTATTGGTATTGGCGCGTTATATGCAGATATTGTCGTCCGATTTTGTCAAACGCTGGCCGATGCAGGTGATTAATATCCATCACTCATTCTTGCCGGCGTTTGTCGGTGCAGATCCGTATCGGCAGGCTTATGAGAAAGGCGTAAAATTGATTGGCGCGACGGCTCATTATGTTACCGCCGAGCTCGATCAAGGTCCTATTATTGAGCAAGATGTGCACCGCGTCACCCACAGACAAGGGGTAACAGAATTACGCGCTATTGGTCGAGATATTGAGCGCAATGTGTTAGCGCGCGCGGTCAATTGGCACGTCCAAAACCGAGTGATAGTCGCTGGTAATAAGACCGTGGTGTTTAATTAAGGTATTTAATTAAATAGTGCTGAAATCACTGTAAGTCAGTAAAAAGGCCGCCAGTCATTTTCTATTATGACTGGCGGCCTTTTTATGTTTGCTGCTTGAAAATACCAACTATAGCAGCATTTCTAATACAAACTTGCTGCCAATAAAGCCAATTGCCAATAAGATAAACGCATAAATGGTCATATTGGCAGCACGTTTGCCGCGTAGGCCGCCGCGCCAATTGCCTATTAATAATAAGCCAAATAGCAACCAAGACAGGACGCTGAATACGGTTTTGTGGGCGATGTGCTGTGCCATCAGGTCTTCAACGTAGATAAACCCGATACCTAGCGCTACGCTCAGCAGTACAAAGCCGACTAAGATCATATCGAATAGTAAACCTTCCATACTTTGTAGGGAGGGTAATTTATTGACCCAAAAGCGATGGATGGTTTTGTGCTTAAGCTCACGAATTTGTAGGCGTAAAAACAGCGCTTGTACCGCAGCCATCAGTAGCACACAGTAAGCAGCAAAGGAGAGGATAATATGTGTCTCTAGGCCTAAGCTGACCTCAGTTAACGGCTGATAGGGCGCGCGGCCGACATAGCCTGCGGTCATACCTAGCAATGCAGTAGGCGCCGCCAAAATCCCTAAACTGATAATAGGGCGGTACAATGAGAACAGCACGTAAAAAAGTAAGAAAAACAAACTGGTTAGACTAAGGACGTTAAATAGATTAAAATTTAAACCATAAAGCGTGACAATATAAGGATATAGCAGCACTGCATGAGCAAGCATCCCGATTAATAGCAGCGCAAGGCTAACGGATTTATGGATAACTCTATTCGTCGTCAACGCCCAGCCGATATAAAGACTGACCACAATATAAGCCGTACTGGCAATCACAAACGCAAGTAACACAGGCATGCCTCATGAAGTAGCAGCGGCGCAAAACTATCGCTATTATGACTTAGCGGCGCTCAAGTGACTGCTAAAATGATATGATTAGAATAATCGTTCAATTTATCATAAAATGGTCTCTAATTGAGAATCATCTCATTTATTATTTTTGCTATAAGTTTTGATACAGCTCATCCTAAAGACAAAGAGTACAGCTACAGTAGCACTGTATTTATCTTATAGTGGATTGGCTATACCTTTATTTTATTCTCGCTTTAGGACTATTATGTCGAGTTAAACTAGCAATGGCTCGTTACCGCTGATATACGAAGCTGGTCTATAAAGTCCAATCCCTATTTAGTAATCATTTATTTGTTATAAGCTACAGAACACAGAACACAGAACACAGAACACAGAACACAGAACACAGAACACGTTAAAACATTCACTGAAATACGAGACATACTTATGTTTGATACCTTAACCGAACGCTTATCATCGAGTTTGCGCAATATCGCTGGTACCGGACAGCTTACCGAAGACAATATCAAAGATACGCTGCGCGAAGTGCGTATGGCATTACTAGAGGCTGACGTGGCGCTACCTGTCACCCGTGACTTTGTCAAACGTGTCAAAGAGCAGGCACTGGGTGCTGAGGTGCTAAAAGAGCTGGCGCCGGGCCAAGCCTTTGTCAAAATCGTCCATGACGAGCTGACCGAGATGATGGGCAGCGCCAATCAGCAACTAGAGATGACGGGTAAGCCGCCAGTCGTTTACTTGCTCGCCGGTCTACAAGGGGCGGGTAAAACCACCACTGCCGGTAAGCTTGCCAAGTACTTACAAGAGCGGCAAAAGAAAAAAGTCATGCTGGTCTCAGCCGACGTCTATCGTCCAGCCGCGATTAAGCAACTTGAGCAAGTCGCCGGGCAAGTGAATGCTAAGTTTGTCAATTCTACGGTGGAAGAAGATCCAATTGAAATTGCCAAGCGCGCTATCGAAGAGGCAAAAATTCAATATCAAGACATCTTGATCATCGATACCGCCGGCCGCCTTGCCATCGATGAGGCGATGATGAACGAAATTAAAGCGCTAACGGCGGCGGTCAATCCGTCTGAGACGCTGTTCGTCGTTGATGCCATGACTGGGCAAGATGCGGCTAATACCGCTAAGGCCTTTAACGATGCGCTGCCATTAACGGGCGTTATCCTCACCAAAACTGATGGTGATGCGCGCGGCGGTGCGGCGTTATCAGTACGCGCTATCACCGGTAAGCCTATCAAGTTCTTAGGACGCGGCGAGCAGTTAGACGCGCTTGAGGCCTTCCATCCTGAGCGTATCGCCCAGCGTATCCTTGGCATGGGTGACGTACTCAGCCTAGTAGAAGAGGTCGAGCAAAAGATTGACCGTGATAAAGCTGAAAAAATGGCGAAAAAGATGCAAAAGGGCGGTGACTTCGACCTTGAGGATCTATTGACCCAGTTTCAGCAAATGAAGAGTATGGGCGGTATGGCAGGGTTTTTAGATAAGATGCCGGGTATGGGCGGCTCTGATATGCAAAAGGCCGTCGAAGACGCTAAGCCTGAAGAAAAAGTGCGTGAGATGGAAGCGCTTATCAATTCGATGACGCCGTTTGAGCGTAAAAACCCAGATAAGATCAACCCAAGCCGCAAGCGCCGTATTGCCGCAGGCTCTGGGCGTGAGATTCAAGACGTCAACCGTTTGCTCAAGCAGCACAAGCAAATGGCAAAGATGATGAAAATGATCTCAAAGCCAGAAGGCATCAGTAAAATGATGAAGTCGATGCAAGGGCTAATGGGCGGTGGCGGCGCAGCGGGTGGCGGTGGTCCGTTATTCGGCGGCGGTAGTGCCAAAGGGCAAGGCGGCATGAAAAATGTCAATCAAGCCGAAATGGCTAAGCAGATGGGTCTCGATCCTAACAATATGCCAAGCGCGGAAGACATGCAAAAGCAAATGGCGGATATGCAAAATCAGATGCCAAAGGGCTTTAAAAAGCGCTTTTAATAAATATTATAGTGATGCATGACAAAGCCTCAAAGCTAGCTTTAGCTTTGAGGCTTTGTGTTATGATAAGCGCTATTTATAACTACCAATTTGCTAGCAAAAAATGAAGTCTTTAACATAAGCCGAGGTCATGATGTTTTTAGCTATGGATACCGTGTTTGATCAGTGTTCGGTCGCCATATTGGATGGCGAAGGGCAAGTTGTCTTTAGCCAAACCGAAAAAGGCAAACGTGAGCAAACGCGGCAAATACTGCCGATGATAGAAGCGGCTTTGCAGGCTAGCGACTTGCCGCTTAGCGATATGCGGGCACTGATATTCAATCGTGGCCCAGGCGCTTTTAGTGGTATTCGTATCAATACTGCGGTGATACAAGCGCTATCGGTGGCGCATGATTTGCCTTGTGTCGGCGTATCGAGTTTGCAGGCTATCGCGCAGAGTGCATATCAGCAATACGGCTTAACGCACGTTTATAGTGCTCTTGATGCGCGTATGCATCAAGTATACTTTGGTGAGTATGCGCTAGCAGATAACGACAGTCGAAGTGCGATTATGCAGCCCATGCTGACTACTGCTAAAGGTAATGCGGATGAAGAGAACGGTACGGAGCGCTTATTAGATTATGAGCGTCAAACGGATAATAATTTGCCGATAGTAGGCAATGGCGCAAGCTTACTCACTTTGCAAGATGAGCAAATCATGCATGACGATATTTGGCCAGATGCGGTGATCATTGGCCAAATTGGTATCGCAAAGTTTATGGCGGAGGGCGGTACAGAGGCGGCAGGCGCATTGCCAAAGTATCTGCGTAATCAGGCTTGGAAGACTCTAAAAGAGCAAGGCAAAGCTTAAGGGGCTTAACGGTTATCTATTTGTTTTTTTTAACAAAAAATATTCAATATAAAAATGTTGTAGCGCTACTGGGATGAATTTTGCGCAGCATCGAATAAAAGCAGCACGCAAGGAGGGCTTATACCAGTAGCGCCCTTCAATTCATGACAACATTGTTTTTAATTAACTATATCATCATATCGAGCAGGCGCTACGTCTGTGGTTAGGAAAGCGTACGTGGACATTATTTTATTTATTCAAGCCGTCATCATGGGTATCGTAGAAGGTATCACTGAGTTTTTACCCATCTCTAGCACCGGCTATCTGATTTTATCTGCTGATATCATGGGCTTTTGGACCAAAGAAAAGGTCGATCTGTTCGTCGTCGTGGTACAGCTAGGCGCTATTCTCGCGGTTATTTACGACTATTGGGGCAGGCTGTGGCAAGCGCTGATAGGGCTGATAACCGGTAAGTCTGAAACGATGGGCAATCCGCGTCAGCTCGGGCTTAGTTTGATTGTCGCCACTATTCCGGTGATGATCGTTGGCTTTACTTTCGCCGATCAGATCAAGGCGTACCTGTTTAATCCTATTGTTGTCGCTATTATGCTCATCATCGGTGGTCTGCTGATATTTTATGTCGAAAAGCGCCCGAAAACGATTATCGCCAAAGAGGCAGAAGAGGTGAGTTTTAAGACCGCGCTAATGATAGGTCTATGTCAATGTTTAGCGTTAATACCAGGCACCTCGCGCTCGGGCGCAACCATTATCGGTGCGCTTTGGCTTGGCGTTTCGCGTAAGGCTTCGGCAGAGTTTTCTTTCTTTTTAGGTATCCCAGTGATCGTTGGTGCAGGCTTGCTTGATTTAGCGAAGCATCATGAGGTACTGGCTAGCAGTGAAGATTGGCTGGTATTAGCGATAGGCACGGTCGTGTCCTTTATCGTAGCGCTGCTATGCATACGCTGGTTGGTTGCTTGGGTAAGTCGCCGCGACTTTACTATTTTTGCTTGGTTACGCATTGTCACCGGCGTTATCGTGTTACTAGCAGCTTGGGTGTTTGGGTATCAGTTTGCCGGATAAAATGATAAAACTACTTTATGTTGACCACTCGCAGCTTGCCGCTGTTGAGCGCCTGCAGACATTAATTGCTGATAATCAACTGCCAATAACGCTCGCTGTAGAGCGCATTAAAGGTAAAATAAAACAGCGGTTAGCAGCACTAAATGCTGAAGGCGAGCAAGCCGCTTTGTTATTGGATAACAAAAATAAACTATCCTTATTAAAGGATGGTCTCAGCGTAGCACCAGAGTGGGATAAATTGCAGCGGCGGGTAGTGAGCGCCGGGCGTAAGTCGGAGCTGATATTAAGGGCGGCAAAAATCAGCGCAGACAGCCAAGTGATAGACGCAACCGCAGGCTTTGGTCATGACAGTTTGATATTGGCCAGCACCGGCGCACAAGTCACCATGCTCGAGCAAGAGCCGCTTATGGCATTATTACTATTCAGTGAGCAGCAGCGCATGAGTGCACAGCCCAACTGGCAAAAACTGATGGCGCGCTTAACTATTATCAACACGGACGCACTAAGTTATTTTGCTCAATTGCAAAAAAACACGACTGACCAAGCCGTAGCCGTTAATGTCGTTTATTTAGATCCGATGTTTCCAGAAGACAGCTATCAAGATAGTAAGACTGGCAAAGGCGCAAAAGTCGGCAAGCAGATGCAAGCGCTGCATCACCTCGCTCATCCGCCGACTTTAGATGAAGAGATGGCATTACTAAATAAAGCGCAGGCCGTGGTGGCCGATAATCAAGAAGGACGAGGACGGGTTATCGTCAAGCGTCCGCAGCAAGCGCCATTTTTGTCTCAGCAAAATCCCGATGAGAGTTGGCATAATGCAGCCGTCCGCTTTGATGGTTATTTCGTTTAGTGGAATATGAGCCATTATGTTTATATTGATCTTTAGTAGCAGTCAGCTTAGGAGAGAGCGATGTTAACCATCATAGTTTGGGCAGTAGGAGCCGCATTATTATTAATAAATATATTTTTGCGCACCCGTATTTTGCGTTTAGAAGGCGAGCTTAAAAAGCTACGCACTCCGCAAGAATATATGACCTATCTACGTCAGCAAAACGTCCAAGACAATAAAGTTGCAGCAATCAAGGCATTACGTAAGCAGTATCCTGAGTTGTCGTTAATCGAAGCCAATAGTCTGTATGAGAACCTATAAAGAGCATCAAAGTTATGAGTAGTACGCCCTTAGAGTTAAGCCTAAAAGACAAGCTGCATGCCTATATGCAGTTGACGCGCTTTGATAAACCAGTCGGTATAGAGCTGCTACTTTGGCCGACGCTGTGGGGTGTGATGCTAGCAGCGATGGGGCAGGCGCAAAAGCAGGGCATGGTGGCCGGCTTGCCTAGTCTAAAAGTATTTATTATCTTTGCGCTTGGGGCGATTTTGATGCGGGCGGCAGGCTGCGCGATTAATGATTTTGCCGATCGTAAAGTCGATGGTCATGTGACGCGCACGAAAGGCAGGCCGCTTGCTGACGGTCGTCTGTCAGGTCGTGAGGCAGTCGCCGCGTTTTTAATATTGGTGACTCTCAGTGCTTGTTTATTGTTTTTTTTACCGATACAAGTGTTCTATTGGTCGCTTGGTGCAGTAGTGCTAGCGTTTATTTATCCGTTTATGAAGCGCTTCACCCATCTGCCGCAAGTGTTCTTAGCTGCCGCCTTTGGTTGGGCGATTCCAATGGCTTATGTGGCGGTACAAGGCGCGCCTGATATTTGGTGTTGGCTGTTGTTTATCGCTTATATGTGCTGGACGGTGGCCTACGATACCCAGTATGCGATGGCAGATCGCGAAGACGATCTAAAGATTGGGGTCAAATCCACCGCGATACTCTTTGGCCGTTTTGATATCGTTATCATCTCTATTCTACAAGTATTGTTTTTGCTGATAATGGGCGTGGTATTGTGGCATTATTTTGCCCCAACGAGCTTAAATATCATTCCTGTCTTTGGCTTAGCCTTAGTAGCAATGATGTTCGCTAAGCAAAACAGCGCCTGCGCTAGCCGTCAGCCGATACCTTGTTTCCAAGCTTTTTTGGCCAATATCTGGGTCGGGCGTTACGTCTTTGTCTTAACCGCTATCTTTTGTCTATGGACGACTTTCAATGGGTAAATTCTCTGAGTCATTAAAGCGACGCTCGACTAAGAAGCCTGTAGTTAATGAAGTACAAACAGCTTACGAGATTAATCTTGCTGAGCATGGCTTGACCCGCGAAGAGGTTATTGCTACTGAGCGTAAGCTTGCCAAATTCGCTAATACTATGGATTCGGTGGTGCGCATACCTTTCACTAAGCAGGGCTTAGGTGCGGATGCGGCGCTATCCACCATTCCACTAGCAGGTGATATAGCCGGACTGATATTGACCAGTTATGCGTTTATTTTAGGCCGGCAATTAGGCGTTCCTGCCAATAAAATGACCCCAGCGGTACAGCTGGCACTGGTTGATACGGTAGTGGGTATCGTGCCCGGTATTGGCACCTTACTCGATATCTTTATTCGCCCAAGTCGTAAGACTTTGACTATCGTTCATCAGCATTTGCAAGACGAGTATGGCATTACTGAGACCACTCATCTAGATCGGCCGTTTTTGCATCAGAGCCTAGAGGATAAGCAGCGGCAGAGTGCGATTTGGCGCAATCCAGTCGTCGCTTGGATATACTTGCATATTCCTGATATTTTGGGGCTTATTATTATTGTCTTTGTGGTGCTGGGACTTTGGACCGTAATCAACGGGTTAATCGGCTTATTTTCTTAGGCTGAAACTATGAGTCTGACTCTTTTTAAGTCAGCCAATCATAAACACTAAGTCTGAGTCACTACTTCCGCCTCAGCGCTAGTCGCTTCATAACTTGTGATATTGCCGTTTTCTATTAGATCTATACTACTACCGCCGCCATGACTGACCAGCTCTATGCTACCATCCTTGGAGCGATAAGTAGGGTTATTACCTTGACCCTCTGGCGCGCTCAAGGTCAGTTTAGGTCTATTAGGTAGGGTAACAATCGCATTCAAAACACCTGTCGCTGATGTCTCAAAAACTACCGATAGGCTCTCACCACTAGCACTGCGATACTCTACATCGGTAATCTGCGTGCCTTTTATCGCCTGCTCTGGGTTTGGGCTGCTGGTCTCTGTGTTAGTCGTCACTCCTGCTGCGCCAAGGTCGTCCTCAAGTGACTCAAGCTCAATATCATGCTCGCTTGACGTCTCTTCTACAATTGTCGCCGATTTTTGCTCATTTTCTTCATTATTGACATCGGTTTCTTCAACTGTTGTTGCTACAGGCGCGGCTGACTCCTCAATGACTACCGTTTCAGTTTCAGGCTCTTGTTGGCAAGCTATCAATGCGAAGCTTGCTATACCTAAAGCCATAATAGGTAGTAGGCGAGTTTTAGGCTGAGTCGTAGATAAGTTTTTCATAATCGATGCCTTATTATTGATATACAAGCGCTGTAACACGTAACAGATGAGTTAAATTTAAGCCCACCCTAAGCTAACCACTTTTTTATTTTGTACAAACTTAACTGCTGACCGTAATAACCACTCGGCGCTTACCACCATAATCTCGGTGCTCGCACAAATAAATTCCTTGCCAAGTACCGAGTCCTAACGCGCCATTCACAAGTGGTATGGTTAAGCTCACCCCAAGCATTATGCTTTTAAAGTGTGCAGGCAAGTCGTCGCTTCCCTCAAGTGTATGACGATAATGGGGCTGATCGGCGGGCGCAACTTTATTAAGCCAATCTTCAGTATCTAAGCGCACATCAGGGTCGGCATTTTCATTGATAGCAAGGCTGGCTGAGGTATGCTGCAAAAATAGATGCACTAAGCCTATTTTTGTATCTCTCGATATCAGCTTGTCGATAGCTTGGTTAATCTGCGGCGTAATAATATGAATACCGCGCGAGTAGGCGGGTAGGGTTAGGGTGGTTTGTTGATAAGGCATCAGTTGCTCTCGCTATGAGGTTAGTGGCGTCTGCAGGCGTTTACGATTCGGCGATAACTTGCTCATCATCTCGCTTGATAAAGGCGCAAACGCTCCTAACATAATATCAGCCAAAGCCTCGGCACATACCGGTGCAAAGGCATAGCCTTTTGCGCCCATCGCACTCATTACCCATAGGCGCTGACTGCCCGTTAGTTGACCAACGATAGGATGATAGTCTGGCGTTTGCGTGCGTACGCCTGCGCGCGCTTGCCAAGACTGCATATCGCTTGGAACAATAGCGTCAAGCTCAGGAATAGCTGTGATTAATTTATCACGGCTAACCTCATGCTCATCTGCTCTTACACTAGTATCAATATCATTACGCACAAAACTTGCACCCAATAAAAACTGCGACTCTCCTTCTGCTACAGGATTTAACTTAGCATCGCCAGTTTTTGGCGTAAATAGACTACAATACCCGCCATATTTAAGCGGTAGTTTCGGTAGACTGCCAAGCTGTTTAGCAGTCGGCGTAAACCAAGACAGCTGCCCACGTATCTTACGACAATCAAAAATACGCTCGTCTAACTGATGACTCTCAAACGCGGCGCAAATTACTACATTTACTGCTTGTAGTGTGATTGTACTAGCGCTTTGTTCTGTATGATTGTGACCGCTAACGCTGATATGGTCTTTTTGCTCGTCTATCTGAGTCACTTCTAAGCGTTTAAAGCGAATCAGTGGATGAGCCAGAATAACGTCCTTTAATGCTTGCGGATTGATTAGACCTGACTGCGGTAGATATAAGTTCTCAGTCAAATCCTGCGCCGTTAATCCTGACAATTCACTTGCTTTGCTAGCTGGCAAGGTTGTCGCTAAATCATCAGGGTAAGCACTAATCTGACTACTGTCGATATTAGCCTTTAGTAGTAAATCAAGCGCCGCTGTCGGCTCGATAATAGGCGCGATATCTAGCTTTTTTGCTTGCTCATTGAGCTGTTTATAGAAGCGGCTGCTATAGAGATAACCGATCGTATGTAGGTGCTCATTAGCGTGATGAAGTGGCGTCATCTTCGGTGCGAGTAGGGCGCGCGGATTGCCCGATGCCCCTGCTAATGGCGCTGTTTTATCCAGTAGAGTCACTTTGATGCCGCGATTAGCCAACGACCAAGCCAGCATTAGCCCTGCAACGCCAGCACCAATAACGATATAGTGATAGTTATCTAAGGTAGAGCTTCGCTTAGAGTTATCTTGAGTAGGAGTTGTCGGCAAACTCTCACTGACTCTGGCAGTCAGCATCTCACGCTTACGGCCAAAGCCTTTGACTTTGTTTATCGTAAAGCCATGCTCTTGTAAGCCGCGTTTGACCACTCCAGCACAGCTATAAGTGGCTGCGGTAGTGACAACAAAGGAGAGACGCTGCAATTGCGCAAAAATCGTCTCTGCCCACAATGACTCATTGCAAGAAGGGGCAAAACCGTCTAAAAACCAAGCATCCACTTGTGGTTTGCTTCCAGTTTCAGTATCCGCAGTGCTAGTAGTTCCAGTATCTGTCGCTAATTTCGCTAGACTACTCTGAGCCTCACCAAGCCAAATATCAACGGTGAGATTATCCTCCTCGAAATGCAAGCGATGACAGCCTTCGATAAGGCTAGGGTATACCGCCAAAAAACTTTCAATATTTTGTGCCAGCTCAGGCGCGCGCATGCTCCACATACCCAAGATTTGCCTTAAGTCTGTCAGGAGGATAGGGTGCTTCTCGGTAGTGATAAAATGCAGTCGCGCAGTGTCTAGATTGGGATGTTCGACTCGTAGCTGTTGCCATAATTGCCAAACCGCTAGCAGATTAAGGCCAGTACCAAAACCTAATTCAGCAATAGTAAAGCACTGATGAGCTCTAAGATTGGCCAAGCGCTCAGCAAGCTGATTGCCCTGAATAAAAACATAACGCGACTCAGCTAAGCCGTCGGCATGAGAAAAATACACATCGCCAAACTCACCAGATACCGGCACTCGGTTACCGCTATCGTCACTCTGCCATGCGATATTGGCAGGGATAATCGGGTTTGCATAAGCGCTAGTGCTAGTGTTGGTAACATTAGTGACAAGAGTAGACATAGAGATCTCAACGGCTAAGAGAGATAAGAAAGGAGGTAGCTGACATAACCGACTATATCAGCTTAATTTATGAAATAACATTGTAAGGTTAGCAAGATTAGTAAGACATAGAACAGCTTAAGGGTATCTAAACTATCAAAATTAGCAAAACTACCAGCGCTCTCGGCGTACAAATACTAGCCAAGAGATAAAAATACCGACCAGTAAGCTAATCAACACTGTAAAAGCACCGTATAAAAACAGCTGACCTTTGCTCTCATAAACCAAGACATTAGCCTGTGTCTGCAAGTCATTGACTTGTCGCTGCAACTGCGCGTTACGGCTGAGTAGCTGTTGGTTGGCGGCCGATAGCGCTTGGTCTGTTGGCTGTAGTTCAGTGGCAAGCGTTGGTTTGCCATCGGCATCGGTAGTCGCCGCTGGTCGCACTGACGTTGACGTCTCAGCCGGCTCGGATTGTGCGGTTGTTGGCTCTGTAGAAGATACGGCTGATGCCGCTTGCACACTAGCAGCGCTGAACAGTAAGGCCATAGCCAGTAGAGCAAACAAAGCGCACTTGATGATATAAGTTGGCACTAAAGAGGTTTGACTCACGATGATAAAACCTTATCGCTAGGTAGGGTGTGGATAAAAGGTCTGACATCGACATGGCTATACACGCCATCGCGTAGATAAGGCTCAGCATCGACCCAAGCTTGCGCTGCTGCTAACGACTCAAAATCCGCGATAATAACACTACCTGACATCGCTGCCGCATCATGTTCAATAGGCGTGGGACCAGCGATAATTAGACGCTTGTCGCGCTCTAGAGCTTGCAAGCGCTCGACGTGTTCTGTCCGCGTGATCTTACGCTGGGCACTGCTATTTGCCACATCGTGACCGATAATTACAAATAAGGGCATTAGGTTTCCTTTAATAAGAATAATGAATAATAACGACTTATTATTATCAAAATTAGCATTTAGTAAAGTGCTGTTATTCGTATATAGTCGGTGCTCATTAACAACCTCTCATAACACGATAAGCTTCAGGGGTTGTATGAGCAAACCATTGAATAATAAGCGCTATTTAGGTTTTTGATCCGTCAAGGCCGGATTAATATGGTTTTTTAATACCGCGAACTGCGCAATAATAAATACCAGCATAATAGGTATCCAGCCGTAGGTTTTAAAATTAATCCAAGCCTCATCAGA
This sequence comes from Psychrobacter sp. TB15, assembly GCF_000511655.1. Taxonomy (NCBI): domain Bacteria; kingdom Pseudomonadati; phylum Pseudomonadota; class Gammaproteobacteria; order Moraxellales; family Moraxellaceae; genus Psychrobacter; species Psychrobacter sp. TB15. Next base: position 10,555 of record NZ_AYXN01000015.1, on the reverse strand, counting down.
CATCGTAAATGCCGTGATATAATGAAGCACACCCATTAATACAAAAAACAAAGCCCAAGCGACGGTCAGCTTTTTCCAGCCGCTCATGGTCAGAGTGAAGACCTCTTTCATCGCCAATTGCATTAAGGGTTTATTAATAGCGGCGCTGACAAACAATGTTAAGGCAAAGATGCCATTAATAATAGGGGACTTCCAACGTAAATAAACGTCATCACGCAGCAGCAAGGTGCCGCCACAAAAAACAATGGTCAATAATAACACCACCCATTGCTGCTTATCGAATTTGCCTTTTTGGCGAATAAAGTGAATGGCATAAACGATGACAGTAGCGATAAGCAAAGCGCCCGCCGCTGCCAAAATACCATTTTGCCTAGCAACAACGAAGAAGGCAATTAGGGGAATAAAGTCTAATAAGGCTTTCATAGCAGATGAGATGTCCAACAAAAACGTAGAGTGTAGTTTACACGTCTACTGTACTAAACAAAAGCAGTCAGAGCTGCAATAACCATATATAACCAAGCAGATATGGCTGTTACCTTTACTTTCTTTATTTTGATCTGACGATAACACTTTAAGGCCCGCTTTATGAAGATAGACTTGCATTGTCACAGTACTTGCTCTGATGGCACTTATGCGCCTACTGAGGTGGTACAGCGTGCTCATAGCGCCGGCGTTGAGGTATTGGCTTTGACCGATCACGACACGCTGCTGGGTATCGATGAAGCAAGAGCTGCAGCTACTGCTTGTGGTATGCAGCTGATTAACGGCGTTGAGATCAGTTGTGAGCATACGCTAACGGGCGGTTATGGTAAAAACAAATCCACCAACAAGATCATTCATGTAGTGGGGCTTGATTTTGCTGATCGCGCGCAGATGCATGCCACCTTGCAGCACCTGCAAGACAGCCGTGCGACGCGCGGTCAGCGAATCACCGAAAAACTCAGTGAGCTTTTGGCTATCGATTATGATGAGCTTTGGCAAGATGTACTGACTAAAGCAGGCGGTAATCCGCAAGCAGTAGGGCGCGCCCATATTGGGCAAGTGTTGTTTGAGCGCGGTGAGGTCAAAACGGTACAAAAGGCATTTGACAAGTATCTGGCAGATCACAAGCCAGCTTACGTGGCGATTGAGGCGCTGAGTATGGCACGCGGTATCGAGCTTATTCATGCATGCGGCGGCAAAGCAGTGCTCGCGCATCCTACCCGCTATCATCTCTCAGCCACGCGAGTGCGTAAACTCATCAAAGAGTTTGCCGAGCTTGGCGGCGATGCCTGTGAGTTACCGGCTGATAGTGAGCCGGTCAGCACTCGGCGTATGGTCGATCGCACTATCGCTGAGCATCAGCTAGCCACCTCTATAGGTAGCGACTTTCACGGTAGTAACATGCCTTGGCGACGCCTTGGTGATGTACCTACTTTGCATGAAGAGCAGCGAGGGATTTGGCAATCCTTTGATTCATTATCTTGCTAGGGCGTGTTGAACATTCACAAGACTGACGTATAGAATGACTATACTTACAATTTTTATCTGCAAATCGTCTAAAAAATAGTCTCTGTCAGTGCCACGGTCGAATGCTCAACAAACCCTAAACTTGCGCCTGTTAGTTTTTTGAGCTATTGAGATTTTATTATTGAATCAGCACTTTACATTCGATAATATCAATAAAAAACTCGATTTATTTATACCAACCTGTATACGGCTGCGTATCCATGGCTATTTCGATATATCAATTAGGCTATAAGAAGCTCTCTCAGATTATATTTGAATGGCAAATAGCCGATCGTACCTCGCTACTTGCCTTATTTATTTTTATAGAAGTCGCTCTGCATTGGTTGTGGTTTTTTGTGGTATGGTTGTGCCGAGATACCGTTGAACCTTATGTCGATATGCATCTGTTTTACCCGCTTTGGTTAGGCGTTACGATCACTGGGGTGCTGCTGTGGTGGATGATTGGTTATTTATCACGTATAAAAAGTAACTATAAACAACTACTGCGTTGGCAGCTTACATTAGTGCTGCTCTATACGGTTTATATCACTTCTATTATCATCATGGTCGGCTACAGTAGTCTAGTCGCTGGCGTATCGCTGATTAGCGGTGCTATTTTGGGGATGATGCTTATAAAGCGTCGTTATGCATGGCGTATATTTTTATTACAGATATTTTTAGTGCTACTGGCCATTATCTCTCCTTACTTTGGTATCAGTTTGCCCAATTTGCGGCAAATGCCGGTCATCTCTCCGCTGATTGATATTTATAGTTATCTCACTTATAACGAGATTATGACTATCGAAAACGCTATTGCCGCTTTTATTTTCACAAAAGAGACCTTGGATTGGGATGATATTAGTGAGCTACAGCGCTCATCGACTTTTTTTTGGCGCTCAACTCATGTCTATTTGGCACTTCCTAAAGCGCTTTTTACCGTCTATATTTTTCGTAAGCTGCTATATATCTTGGATGAGAGTAGAAAGGAGATTTTGGAGCATGCCCATAAAGATGAGCTAACGACTTTAGATAACCGCCGTTATGGCTTGACGCAAATGCAGCAGACCTTAGCAGACGCTACAGCCACGCAAGACTATAGTGTGATTTTATTAGATTTAGATCTTTTTAAAGAAATTAACGACAGCTATGGCCACAATGTAGGCGATCAAGTATTACGCGAAGTGGCGCAAGTCTTAATTGATTCGCTAGCGACGACTGACGCTATCATTAGTCGTTATGGGGGTGAGGAGTTTTTGATTGTGCTACCCAATACAGCACATGCTGAGACCCTGAGTATCGCTGAGCAGTTGCGAGTAAGAATCGCTGAACACGTCATCCAAACCGAGGACAAGGATAGTGTCAAAGTGACTGCGAGTTTAGGGATTTATACCTTAACGGCTGATGAGCTCACGGTGATCAAAGACAGGCACTTCTCAAAAGAACGAGCGCTACTCAGCTCACAAGCGAAACCGACGCGCACGCGAGCAGCAGTATTTAGCCAAAACAAACCCAGCGGTTCTGCTAACGCTTTATCCGATATTCAGCAGCAGCTACCAAAGGATATCTGCCAGCACTTGATCAGTAGCGCTGATAAAGCACTATACGAAGCCAAAGATAGAGGGCGCAATGAGGTGGTCAGTGCTAATGATTTATTAGCAGTGGAAGCATAGAGGCGCAGTTGTTAACTTAATGACAGATAAATGTCTATAAGCTAGCGTACCGTTAAATGCTCAACTACACTTGCCAATACGCTAGTGGCAAAGCTGCCTGTCGTCAACGTAAAGCTCAAGACCAGCGTTTGCTCCCCATCTTGCTCATCCGCCCATCGCCAGCTCAAATCCTCAACCGGTAGTCGCAGTGCTCGTCTTTGCGCTTTTACCTCACGCTGCTCAAGTCCTGTTGCTAAGGCCGCCAATAAAGCATCTTGCTTTACGACTGTGTCCTCTAATTTAGCAGCTTCTCCTGCTACTTTATTATTGCCTGCGCCCCACATGACCGCGGTTGGATGAATATCACCGCTGGCCAATCGCGCTTGCAAGGTCTCATCCATGTGCTCGCTGGCAAATATCGAGCCTGAGCCATTTAGATTAAATACCTCGCCATTTAATCCTGTATTCCAGCTGCCGTCTTGCACTCTAGCGGCCAATATCTGATTAAAAATGAGGCTTCGCGCCGCCGATAACTCCATCGAGTTTTGCTCGCGTACGGCACTTTTACGTTTATTTTTCTTTTTAGCTGATGAAGTGCTTTTTAACGGTCTGGCAAATAGGTTTAGCGCTTCGCGGATATTATTACCACCAAAACCAAAGCGCTGCGGACCAAAATAGTTAGGCACGCCGGTCTTGCTGATGGTCTGTAAGTGCTGCTCTACGGATGATTTATCGCCCAGCGTTTGATCTTTTGCAAACTCAATATCACGTAGAGTAATCACAAATTGATTGGCGTTATGCGTACCGCGATTTAATTTTTTATTATGCCAATGCTCAGCGATAATTTTGACCGTCTCATGCTCCTTGATATCTACAGGCGCAAAGTCGCTATCAGGCTTTTGTTTTTTAGGCAGCCGTAGACTAAACCACTGCGTCGTTAGCGCTTGGCGATCTTTAAGTCCTGAATAGCCGACATCGCGCAAAGGTATGTCCGCCCATTCAGAGAGTAATTTAGCTAAATAAGCGGTATTAATCCCTGATTTTTTGATATGTAGCCACAAGTGCTCACCCTCGCCTGTGAAGTCTACCTCTAACCGCTCATTGACCACAAAGTCTTCAGGCTTAGCTTTATAGAGCGCCTGTTTGATAGGTGGCTTCATAGGCTGAGGTAGATCAGCGGAATGGGTTACTGCCGCAAAGTCGATAGTGGCAGGGTCAAGATGTTGATTCTCTATAGCAGTCATAAGAAAGTCATTTAATAAGTGATAAAAGAATTATAGTCAGATCAGACAAAGATTGTTACAAATCTAAGCGCGCTACTGGTATAAATTTTACTTGCGTGCTGTTGTCACAGAGGCTGCGCAAAATTCATTCCAGCAGCGCTATGTCACTCTTAAAGTGAATTGACTATAGTAAGACATTTAGGTTGATTCACTGAGTAAAGTAGCATAAACGCTTAACGCTTAAACTATCGAGTTTTGGATTAACCGCTGAAAAGTTACGATTTGCAACGCGCTAGATATACAAAAAAACATCGCCCGCCAAGTGGTCTTGCTACTATTAAAGATAACGCCATTTTTAATGGTGCTTATTTATCTGCAATATTAAAAAAGTAGTGCTTCACAATCAGCCTAGTAGAAGCAACTAACGATCAATGCCTAATAATGAAATAGCAAACGTTAAGGATAACTTATGACTGACAATAACAAAATTACTATTAGCGCAGAGGGTATAAAAGATGGCGGTATGAAGTCGTTCAAACAAGACGATGATAGTATCATTTTAATCACCCGCGATGGCGATGAGTTTAACGCTTTTGATGGTAAATGTCCTCATGCAGGCGCGGACTTAGGTGAAGGACTACGCTGCGGTAATCGCGTGATTTGTCCTTGGCATCACGGCACTTTTGATAGTATTGATGGCTCGCTGATAGAGCCGGTTGCGATGAAAGGCTTGACGCGCTATAGCGTGACTAGGCAAGGCGACAACTTAATCGTTGATACGACTAGCAATATCAACGAACGAGCAGATAACGATCAGCTCGCTGATACGCATACCATCATCGTCGGCGGCGGCGGTGCAGGCTTTATGACCGCCAATCAGCTACGTCACACGGGTTATGGCGGCAAAATCACCCTAATCAGTGCCGACAATAAAGCGCCTTATAATCGCCCTTTGTTGTCCAAAGCGTTTTTAGCAGGTCAAATGGATGAGAGTAAACTTATTTTAGGCGGCTCAAATTGGGCTGATAGAAACAATATCGACTTGCGTCTGAATCAGCGAGTCAGCGAAGTCTTGCCCAATGAGAACGCCATTATTATCGAAAATAACAATGGCGATAATGAAAAACAAAGCGCAGACTTTTTGGTGGTGGCGACCGGCGCTGAACCTAAGATACCACCGTTTAAAGGTGCTGATCTTGCAGGCGTGTTTACGCTACGTAGCATGAGCGACGCCAAAGCCATCAAAGAGGCCAGCCAAGATAAGCAGGTGGTCATCGTGGGTACTGGGTTTATCGGCATGGAAGCTGCAGCGGCGTTATCGCAAGCAGGCGAGGCCGCCTCAATCACTGTCGTTGGTCGTAGCGCGCGGGTAATGAGCAATATCGTCTCTGAGGCGGTGAGTAATGCGCTCGTCAAACTGCATGAAGAAAATGGGGTGCGCTTTGTGTTTGGTGCAGGTGTTGAGAGCATCGATGGAGACGGCAGTCACGTCAGCAGTATCACACTGTCAGACGGCAGTACGCTGGCAGCGGACGTGGTGATTTTGGGTACAGGAGTAGCACCGCGCACTGATCTGCTTGAGCAGGTAAATGATCCTGATGGCGTACAAGTCGATAACGAGTTGCAGCTGCGCGATGGTGTATATGCGCTAGGCGATATTGCCAAAGCCACCAATCAGATGGGACGTATGCGTATCGAACATTGGCGCGTCGCCTTGCAGCATGGTATCGTAACCGCAGGCGCTATCTTGAATGATGATAACGTTAACACGCTAGAGGAACGTATTCCTTTCTTTTGGACGGCGCAATATGGCAAGAGCCTGCGCTATAGTGGTCATGCCGCGACGCCAGATAAAGGCATTTTATTTGGTACGCCTGACGATTTAGATTACATTGAGTACTATTTTGATGACGAAGGAGAGAATACTCGCGCTAGTGCCGCCAGCTCCCTAGGCCGAGACAAAGAGCTGATTGCTTTTAGCGAATTATTACGCCGTGGTCATGCGCCAACCCGCGCTCAAATCAATGCAGGATTCGATATTATCGAGCAAGCCCATGCGCTATCACCATAGACTAATTAGCGGTTAATAATTATCATAAAGGCTGTCCTAGTATATTAGGTCAGCCCTTTTTATTAGCAGTAATGTTTAGCCCGAGAGAGTACCCAAATGACTGATACCGCGAAAAACAAAAAAACTGACAATGACACTGCTGACAAAGCAGCAAAAGTATTTTTGCGGCAAGCGGATGCTAATGATGTGAGCGCTTTAGAGCAACTCTTAAACCTCTGCTATCGCCAAGATGAAGGCTGGACCAATGAGGCCGATTTGGTGGGCGGTATTCGCACTACGGCAGACGAGCTAGCTGGCGTCATTGCCAATCCTAAGCACTATGTTTTTGTTTATCCACAGACCGATACCGGCGAGCGCGGCGGCAAGGAGATAGGCGAGCTATTGGGCTGCATAGCTGTCGATATAAAGGTCGAGACAGGTTCAGATAAAAAATCTCATAGTAACAAAGCTTATATCGGTATGTTTGCCGTACATCCAAAGCTGCAAGGAGCGGGCATCGGTAACGTGATATTGCAGGCCGCCGAAACTTTCGCTGAAAGACATCTAAAAAGTAACAATCAACCCACCCGTCTTACTATGTCCATCTTAAGTCACCGCCCTGAGCTATTAGCCTACTATCAGCGCCGCGGTTATCAGCTAAATGGTAATAGTATGCCGTTTCCTGTCGATGGCAATAATGGCGAGCCTAAGCGCGATGACTTAGTGCTATTGGAGCTTGAGAAAATCGTTAACGCATAACAGCGGACTTTACTTTATGCGCCCCAAAAGTGACCAAAAGTCATAAACAGCCCAATGCTGAGCAAGATAAACGCCACAATGATTAAGCGCTTGAACCAGTTAAAAGCAGGCAAGCGGGTCGCAGGGTCGTCAGACATCAAAAATGCAAACAAGAACAATAAACTTGCTGCTAAAGTCATAATGCCTAAGCCAACAGGTAAAATATAAAGGTAGACGGCTACCATCTTGCAACTCTCTTATCGTTTATTAGAATACTGGCATAATAACAGCAAGGATATTGAACTGTCTGCAAGTCACTTGAGGCTAAGGCATAAAAAGAGCAAGATACTAGCAAAGATAAAAGGCTATAAAAAGCAGTGCTATTGACAAAGAAATTATGTTGGGTTTTAAAGGGTGTTTAGGTATACTTTGAGCACTACCTAATCGAAACGAGAATATGATGAGACGTATAAAAAAATTAGCAATCATCGCTGTATTGACACCGCTCTTTGCCGCTTGCTCGAGCGGCCCCTCTGATAGTGACGTAGAAGAGCTGATTCAGGCGCAGTATGACAAGGCCAATAGCATCATGGACGATGCAATGGTGCAAGCGGGCGATGATGAGATGGCAAAAGCTGTGAGCGGCATGATGGCAGGTATGATGCCAACGCTTGAGAGCGTAGACAATGTCAGCTGTGATACGACTGAGGATGACAACACTTATCTGTGTACCGCTGATGTCACGCAAACCATCGGTGGCAATAGTCGTACTGATAGCGGCGCTTTTAAGGTCAGTGATGTCAATGGCGAATGGGTATTGACGCCATAGTGGTTGGTATGAGATACAAACGATGAAAAAAAAGGAGTGCCCAAGCGGCACTCCTTTTGTTATTTAACTCTATATGTTTACTCTTTATTGATCAGCTTCTAGTGACAGCAATAACACTTGTTAACGCCTATAACGCTCATCTAGCGCCCATTAACGCTCGTTAACGCCCACTAACGCATTGTCACAAACTCTTCTGCACCGGTTGGATGAATAGCAACGGTATTATCAAAGTCTGCTTTGGTCGCGCCCATCTTCACTGCTACGGCAAACCCTTGCAGCATCTCATCGACACCGTAACCGATGCCATGTAGGCCAATGATTTTCTCCTCATCACCTAAGCACACCAGCTTCATTACGCACTTTTGGCGATGCTGAGTCACGGCGCTATACATCGAGGTAAAGGTCGAGGTGTAGCACTTAATGTTGTCTTTGCCATGTAGCTTGACCGCGTCAATCTCAGATAAACCAATAGTACCGATAGCGGGATGAGTAAATATAACCGTCGGTATCAAATCATAAACCAAATGCTCATTGGTCTTGTTGTTAAACAAGCGCTCAGACAGACGCCTACCAGCGGCGATAGCAACTGGTGTCAGATCAATGCTGTTTTCGATAATGTCACCGACCGCGTAAATACCATCGACATTGGTATTTTGGAATTTATCGACTTTGATTTTACCATTGGCAGTCGTCTCGACTCCGGTCACCTCCAAGTTGATATTGTCAGTAGACGGCGCGCGGCCAATCGCCCAAATCAGACAATCAACCGTATCTAGCGTGCCATCTTTAGTAAATAGCTCTAAGCTGCCATCTTCGTTTTTATTGACCTCAGTGAGCGTAGTGTTGGTATGTAGATGAATACCGTCTTGCTCCATCTCTATCAGCAGCGCCTCGACGATAGTATGATCAAACGAGCGTAGCGGCGAATGCTGACGCACGTATAGATGCACCTCAGCGCCTAAGCTGTTGAGTACGCCTGCGATTTCAACAGCAATATAGCCTGCGCCTGCGATAGCGACGCGTTTGGGCAAATGAGTCAATTCAAAGAAGCCATCAGAATCGATACCGTGCTCTGCGCCTGGGATATCAGGGAAAATAGGATGACCGCCCGTCGCAATCAAAATATGATCAGCAGTGATTTGCTCGCCATTGACCTCTACGGTATTGGTATCGACGAATTTAGCAAAGCCTTTAATCACTTCCACGCCATTTTTGGCTAAGTTATTGTCATAAGAGCGATGGATATTCTCGATGTACTGCTGACGGCTTTGAATGAGTTTTTGAAAATCGAAATTCTTTAACTCAACCTCGAATCCGTAGTCTGGCGCGTACTTCTCAATCGCCTCAGCGACTTGCGCGCCGTACCACATCACCTTTTTGGGTACGCAGCCCCAATTGACGCAAGTGCCGCCTAATTGCTCCGCTTCGATAATCGCGCACTTTTTGCCATAGCTTGCTGCACGGTTAATGGAGGCAATACCGCCGCTACCGCCGCCAATGGAAATATAATCATAATGCTTTGTCATTGTTATGTCTCTTCATTAAGTTTCGGTACAGTTTTGAACTCTATTGTAATGGGTATGGATAATCCATCTTACAAGTTTTTTATCACTTAGATTAACACATGAAGTGCAATACCAAATGCAAGGTGAAAAAAAGACCTAGATGCGCTAGCATCAAAGTTTTTATCCACCGACCAAAGTGAGATTGCAACCATGAGCTATACACATCTAAGCCTAGGTGAACGATACCAGATTTATGCCCTTAAAGGGGCAAAACATAGTATTAATTTTATAGCGAGGGTGTTAAACAGAAGTCCCAGTACCATATCAAGAGAGCTTAGGCGTAATAAAAGCCTACGAGGTTACCGAGCAAAGCATGCTAATAACAAGGCTTGTGACAGACGGGCTAACAACGCCACAACTATTGTGACTGACCTCTGGGCATGGGTGACAGACAAGCTTAAAGAGAACTGGAGTCCTGAGCAAATATCTGGCGTTCATGCTGGTATCAGTCATATGAGCATTTATCGCTATATTTGGCGTGATAAGAGGCAGGGCGGTACATTGTGGCAGTGTCTCAGACGTAAAGGAAAACCATACCGGCAGCGTCTAACCGCTGAGACTCGAGGCCGTATCAATGACAGAGTCTCGATTCATGAGCGCCCTTGTATTGTTGAAGAACGCTCACGTATTGGAGATTGGGAAGCGGATACCGTTATCGGTCAGCATCACAAGCAAGCGATTGTCACGCTCGTTGAACGTAAAACGGGGCTGCTGAAGATGAAGCGTGTGGGTCATAAAACAGCACAGCAAGTATCAGAGGCAATGATAGAACTCTTAGCGCCAGTGAGGTTGCAGGTTAAGACCATTACCTCTGACAATGGTAAAGAGTTTGCTCAGCATAAGAAGGTGAAACAAAAGCTCTTTAGCCCTTTCTTCTTTGCCGATGCTTATGCGTCATGGCAGCGAGGAACCAACGAGAATACCAATGGCCTTATCAGAGAGTACTTGCCTAAGGGTTGTGACTTTAGACAAGTCTCTGATAATGAAATACAGGACATTGAGAACAAACTAAA